>QMYO01000031.1 GCA_003662715.1 Candidatus Bathyarchaeota archaeon
AAACCTTCCTCGAAACATATAATCTAATGCAGGCTAGATCCGTAACCCAGCCGTTAACGATCTTCTTCTTCACACTCCTAGAAAAACCCCCCACGTTTGGAAGGGAGAGAACCTGCCTGACCTTATCCACCACCCTCCTAGACAACACATAGGCCACCTCCTAGTAGTTTTTGAAGCGAAATCCCTTCCTCAGCCCACTTGTCAAAATACTTCTTCCACCCTGAAGCCTTCAAATCTAATGTTCCCTCTTTATACGGTTTAAGAATCCTCTCTATGAAATCGTTAACGAAGCATATTACTGTTAGCCTTTCAACAGGGAACCCTTTCTCGTTTACTGCTAGCGGAGTATCCTCCTCGCATATTATTGCTTGCCTATACTTTCTTAAATCATGGTCGTAAACATCAACAATGTATTTCTTTAACGGCTCAACCTCTTTAGGTATCGGATACTGTGATGGAACACGTTTCCAAGGTGGATCATTAGTGTTTAGTCTTCTAGGTTTCCAAATTGGCTTGCTCAGCTTGAAACCTGAGTAACCGTAATAGAATGTTTTGCTTGCAGTTGAAAAATTTTGTAGCCTTAGTGAAGCGTACAGGCTGTTTGTCAGTATTTTCACTAAGCTCCCCCTACCACAAGTGCCACCGCTTCCCATGAATGTGTGTATTCTCCTTGTTGAACCATCGTAGTCGCAATATGCTGTAGAAGTGTCTGATCCTGCATCTGTAGCATCTATGAACAGTAGCCATGTTTCACCTGAAGGGGGCTGAATGTTAACATATGATGTTGAAGCAGCTGCTACACTTACTTCTCCCTGTGTTTGCTCTATTATTGCCGACCAGAACGGGAACTTTGTCTGGGTAAGTGTTCTTTCAGAGTACGACCACACATCTGCAGCAGTGATATCTGAAACCTCCTTAACTGTCGACCCATCAGGACTCCATCTAATTTTTCCAGTGTCCCTGAACCATATTTTTCCTGCTGCCAGAGTCGGGTCAGCAGTTAAAGCTGGAAGAATGATTGACTCCCCATCTATTTTGATTGTGTTTCCGCCCACTTTGAGCTCAGGGAGCCCATCCTTTAGCAGCCACTTCAGAAGCTTCAGCCTTATCAGCTTTTCAACTCTTTCAAACATCCTACCACCTCAACACATAGAAGCCTTCTTTGATCTCAGATATCTTCTTAACACCACAACTTATCTGTTTATGGTCTGGATCATACCAGTAGCAGTCAAGACTCTCCGAAGGATATATTATGCATCCGTGCTTACCCACTCTTCTAGCTTCTTCAACAACTCTTAGCTGGTCCTCTGTGGGAATGTGCTCTAGCACCTGGTTACACCAAACAAAATCAAATGCTCTGTCCCTGAAGGGCAGGTATCTGGCATCACCAACCACCATAACCCTTCTAGATGATCTCACATCCAGTGACACGTAGTTGTAACCCTTCTCTTCGAGAACCCTTTTGGCGAGACAAAGCTTGCCTGAGCCTATGTCCAGAGCTAAGCCCTTGCCACGGGGAATGTACTTCGAGAACATACCCTGGTTGGTGTCCGACAGAATGGGCTTAGAGAACCTAAGTATCTCCGGACCTAGCCTAGGGTGTTCAAGAGCCAAATAAATTGCTTTCTCGATTAGATCTATTGCTCTCTTCCATGTGAACTGTTTTGCTCTCTCCAAAGCTCTCTGAGAAAGTGTCCTCCTCAGGTTCTCATCGTAATACAGTTTCGCCATGGCATCAGAGAAAGGCTTTATTTTTGTTGTAGCTACTGTGAACCCCTCTGCGGTTTCAATATCTTCCTCATGACATGGTACAAGTATTCCTGCATCACCAACGATCTCAGGGATTGCTGTGTTGTTCGATGCTATCACAGGTTTTCCACATGCCATTGCCTCGAGAACAGGGAGTCCAAAGCCTTCGCCGCTGGATGCATGACAATATACGTCAAGCGCGTTGTATATTTGCGCTAGCTCGTGCTCAGGTACTCCCCACCATTTATCGGCATCACTTGGTAGCAGAACCTTGCCTATGAGCCCGTATTTCGCTGTTAAAATGTTTATGTTCCAGCCTCTAACACTACCGGTAAGTGTAATATTCTCTTCTACTGGGCTCGTGTGAAGGTAGAGTAAAGAGCTCTCTTTAACTTCGTCAGGGAGCTGTGCAAATGCTCTGATAACAACGGGGAACTCTTTTCTCAGATTATTTCTGGCAACCATCCCGTAAATAAAGAAGTCATCAAACCCCTCGAACCTTGCTTCGAAGGGTCTAAATATTCTAGTGTCAACTCCATGAGGAACAACTAATATCCTATCCTCAGGGATTCCGTGTTCAACCATAACCTTCTTACCGTACTGCGACGGGGTAGCAATAAAGTTCACCCCGATGAGCGGCCGAATGAAGTGAACTGAGAGAGATGAGAACTCAACAGTAACATAGAACAGTGTTCTCAGGTTCAGTTTCTGGCAGATCTCTGCTATCCGATTATACGGTGGTACCCAGTGGGATGCGTAAACAACAACCACATCTGGTTTAACCGCCCTTAGAAAACGCGGTATATGGTTTGACTCCACTATCGGGTAGTGGATCACAGAGTTAATCTCCAACGGTTGGCCAGCGTACTGCGGGTTACCTATGAAAACCCTGAAACCCCTTTTGGCGAGACCCTGTGTCAGATAGTTTGTTACCTTCCCTAGTCCAGTGGGGAGCAACGGCGATGGCGAGATCCATGCTATTCTCATCTAAATTACCTTGCAGGAATTCTGAACACAACTTTACCGTCCTTAAGGATTAGAAGCTCATCAGGTGTCTCAGTTATTTTCCATCCATACTTAAGTCCCAAGTCACCTACGTTTACCTGGGCAAAAGTCACTGTATCTGTTGTTTTCAATGATTGATCAGTGAAATTTGTCTTAGCTGGCGTTACAGCACCATCAGCGATTTTGGCTGTGGTTATAGCACTATCCGCTATCTTAGCACTTGTTACAGCTCCATCTGCAATCTTTGACTCAACTACTGCTGAGTCAGCTAACTTAGCTGTTGACACTGCACCGTCAGCTAACTTAGCTGAAGTTACTGCCCCATCTGCTATGTCATCTGTTCCAATGGGAACTACTGGTACGGTTTTGGCGTTGGCAACAACAGTATCTATTGCAAACTTAATTCTATTGAGGTCACTCCTAAAGTATACGTCGCCAGCAACTACTGAGTCAGGGTCTGCAGTCAGTGTAGCTAGAGTTATTCTATCGGGCTTAATGGATACAACCATCTGCTTTCACTCAATATATAACTATTTTCCCTAAGTTTTATGTTTTTATCTCCATTACATCAATATTGTTGACTTCATCCCTTATAACTACTGCTTTCCTTTCTGGATCGAATCTCAGCGAGAACTTGTTATCTGTGCCCAAGTATATTTTCTCGTTGTCAGCTAGTTTAAGAGCTTCAACAGATACTGTGCCAAGTACACCGTCAAGGTCTGGATCATAGACTCTATTAACCGTTCCCTCTGATCTCATTCTCTTCTTAACCTCTTCCCATGACATCATAAGACCTTGAGGTGGGAAGTACTTCACACTATCACCTTCATGATTCTCAATAGGTAGGGTGTTTGAGCTACTGACAACCTTAAGTTAACTTTATCTCCGGGTTTAACCGTTATGTCAAACTCGTAAATACAGCCAGCTGTTAGTGTGCCTCCACCGTTTAAATCTCCAACCTGGCCATTTAGCTTTACTCTTGCAACTGTGTTAGAAGCTGGAATTATTTGAAACCTGATCCATCCCATAAAGTTAACTTCAATGTCTTCAGATAGTGCATCTGTATCGGCAGGGATCGATTGTCCACTGAGATCCGCAAGAACCTCTATTGTGTGTATAGCCTCTCTAAGTGCTTTCTTAATCTTTTCAACATCAACATATATTATGCTCGTAAGATATCACCTTATTCTTTAGCTTGTTTTACAAAGAACTCCACTATTCCGTTCATGTACTTGTTCCAAAGCTCCTCTGGATCACAGTACCTTCCAAGAACAGGGCACCATGTCCTCTTAGGGAACCTTATAACCCAAAAAGTAACGTCAATAGCAACAGTCGTAGAAGTATTGTTAACAATCAGCAACTCATAGGGTTTGCTAGCATCACACCATATAAGCTGAGGATAAGGATTAGTCATCAAAATACTTTTCACAAACGGATCCCAGTGCCAATCCATTTTCCCCCTAGTTGAATTGTGCGTTATAAACGGGTACCTACCAGCAACAAAGTTATGTGTTTCCGTCTCTATATCTATTACTTCTCCGTCATACTCCACTTCCTCAACATTAGTAACCTTTCCCCACGTTACTTCCATGTTGACAATGCTTCTCATTTTGCCGACAGCTTCTTCAAGGACTGATATTGCTTTTACTACACGTTTTCTTCTCGTACATACTTTACTCTTAGATATTAGAGATAGACTCCAGAACCTCTTGTATAACATCTTGTACACGTACGGGATTGGGTCGTAAGCATTTGTTTTACTATAGTATACTGAGTAGATGTAATCATGTCTTCTTCTTGGGAAGTTCTGTTTCTGCTTAACCTTGTACGGTATTAATCCTGCAACAACTGCGAGATAAACAACCTTGTCAGCTAATTCTTCCCTTTCACCAACACATAGCCTAACCCTTCCCCTATCATCAACATAGGCGTCGGCTTCTTCAAATCCTTTGAGAAACGCTTCTACACCATCATAACTGGACTTCCACACTACTTTTGGTAGATGTGTTTTGGGCGATATTGGGAAGCCATAGTGGTTTGTTAGCTTGTTCACAGCACTTACTGAAGGTATAGAAGCTATTAATACTCCACTATTGTGGCTGTAGATTTTCGGCCTAGCATTCAAAACCTTCATGCTTAACTTTACGAAATCATCTATTAACTTCCTATCCTTATTAGTAAAGCTTATTGTTTTCCTAGTAACACTACCATCACCGAATATAAGACCTAGAAACCTCATTTCATCTGAACTATATTTTTCACCCGGCGTCGGCAACCTCTTCGGCATTGCTACATAGTCTCCTTTCTTTAGGTTCCCCGCAAACACCCACTTAACGTTGAGGTCTTCATCTACAGAAAGCAACGGATGGTTTGCAGTAACAGTTATGGTTTTGTTTCTACCAACAGTTACTCTTACCAGCTTTCTAGCTCTATGCCTATCTACAGCCACTATTTTAGAAGCAACCATTTTGCCATTAACTAATGAGGCAACATAAAGTTGCTCACCGGATTTAACTCTCTCATAAACTTCTCCAGCCGATACCGGTCCTTCGCCAACAATATAAACTAGCTCATCTGGTGGAAGACAATGCCATATTCCAATATTCATGCTTTCAACTTCCGGTCCGAAAGTCCCTGTTGCCGGATCGTATTCTCGGGGGGTTCCGAACGTAACCCCTATTATTAGAACTTTCGTTCTAGGCTCCGGAACATATGTCGCATAGATCGGCTCTGTTGTCGGAGGAATAATATATATTGCTGTGTCATGCCAGAATACTCCTCCAAGAGCTTCTACAAATGGTTCAACAAAAGCCTGCATCCACCCGAACATTACCTACCACCTTTAGGGTGGTTTTTTAGGTGCTGGTGGCCAGTCTATTGGCTCTACACGTTCTGTTTTCTTTGTTTTCTTGGTTGCTTCCGGATATATGATAACCATTTTCCCCTGCTTAATTGCTTCCTCTATTTGCTTCCTAATGTTCTCAGGTAGTTTCACGCTCACAGTTCATCACCTTTTACGGTAGGATTCCTGCTTCAACCATGTCGTAAAGGTTGAGCTTATCTGCTATTCTCCTGTCTTCCGCTGTTAGGTCTAGTCCCCAAGCTATTTTCTCAGCAACCGTCACGGGGGCTAGTCCGTAAACTATTCTTACCTTGTACGGTCCTCCACTAGTAACTTCTGCTTCTATTAGCAGCTCATCTATGGCCACTACTCTTAAAGTGTTCCACGCTGGAGAACCCCACCACGTAGCGTATGTTGGTAAACCATACGCGTCAAGCTCCATAATGTCTTCTAATCCGTCTCTTGAAACAGATATTTTAAACGCGTTCGGCGACGCCGGCCTCTCACCCGATATTCCAAGGAGAACCGCTTTCCACCCTGACTTCGGCGTAACCCTTAAAATCGTAGCTGACGCAGAAACCAACATAGACTGGTACTTTATGTCTAAAACACCCTTGTACGGGTTCCAAACCTCAACAGGATATGCTCTAATAGATTCTGCTATACCTAGTTTTTCTCCAAGCTCTCTTTCCCTAGGAGTTAACGTTTCCCCGTAAAGAAGCTTATGAACCGCTTTAGCCGGAGATGCTTTGATCAAATATCTGAACACAAAGTTGCTTACATCAGATATGGCTCTAGCCCTAACTATTAGCTCTCTTAAACATCCAACCCTAACCTCCTCCATGTAGTCTAGTCCCCTAACCGCTCCAAGATCGCTGACCGTAACGTATCCTGGCCTACCATCACTAGTAATGTCTAATGCAACATTTGACGCTACAGATGTTGAGAACCCTGTTAAAGCATAGAAAAGCTTTGCAACATCAAGCCCAGTATATGATACTATGTCGTTTAGTCCGCTTGAAAGATCCTTAACAATAATCCCCATGAAAACCTCTGGAGGATATTTTAAAGCTTTACGAACATCTACCTGAGCCATTAAACCACCAAATATAAATAATGTCGTTTTAGAGATTTAAAATAGGGGTTGTTTTGAAAATACAAAACGAAACAGTCAGGAAGGGGAAATGGATTAAAGTAAAGCATAGTACGTGGAGGAAGCTTGTAATACTTAAGCTCCATTTAGATGTTAGAAGCTACGATGAAGTAATTAACTTCTTGATTAATAAATACTATAGAAGCATGAAGGTCGAGGTTTAGAAAAAATATTTTTGAGCTTAAGGGTTAATTACTGGTTTCCGCTTTACACAGATGATGGTTTAACGTATTCTGTCTTCGGCATGTATGTTAGTTGCAGTAGGTCCTTGGTTGTTATGTCTACGTTAAGGGTTATCGTGTAGTCATCTACTTTGGTTGCTGTTGCGGAGGTTGCAGCTAAGATGTCGTATGTTGCTGTTCCACCTTCGTCAACGCTGTGTCCGGCGAGAACAACTGCTGAAATTATTGAGCCTATTGGTGCAGGTATTTTCCCTTTTAAGCTAATGTTGGAACCTGATGCAGCAGCTATGTTTCCGACGAGAACCGTTATGGGCATTCATCCACCACCCCTTATTTAAGTATAAATATTACTCCGTAAACATGTAGTTCTACTCCGTTCGCTGGAATGCTTGTTCCATTGTCCAGTATTTGTATTCCTCCCTTAACTCCATGGAATAGCCTGTGCGGGAACAGCTCCTTTGGACCTGCATGTTTAAGTCCAGCATTAACCGTTGTGTCGTAGAACATTGCTGGCGGGAAGAAGTTCTGCTCTGGCAAAGGCCTTGTTATGAACTCTGGGTTTGTTTCTCTTCCTTCAACGTAAAGTCTAAGTGCTTTGCTGTTGTCGTGAGGTATAACACCAAGGTACTTTACAAGGTAGGCTCTGGTCTTGTTTACAAGGTTCCAATGTAGTTTCTGCCACTCATAGCTTACATATGTTGGGTAGTCGAAAGCATACCATTGGTTCGCAGTTGTTGCCTGCGCGTTCCTAGCATATGTTATCCACGGGTAAATTGCTGGCTTGCTTTGGCCAACGCCTCCTGGAAGCTCGTTAAACGTCTCAGGTGTTACAGGTATTGCTGGCTTACTGTAAACGTCAGCGTCAAGGCTGAAGCCTACAGTGTAAGATGCTGGAGCATGCTTTACCAGTTCATCAGCTCCTCTCACTCTTGAAGCCAATAATCTTACTTCAAAGTCCTGCGTTATAGACTCGTCAGCGATAGCGTAGACTCCTAACGTGTCACCTTCCTTCAGCTTAACCGTTGTTGTTTCGAAAGGCTCAGGTACTTTGCCGAGAAGCCTACTCCAGGTTATCGGAACTCCGAGATCAACGGCTTTAGCAACGTTGTTGGGATGCTCCAGTGGAAACATTACTGAGTTGGCATGAATGTACGGGTATTTTTCACCATTAATCAGCAAACCTACTTCTCTAAATTTCTTAATAGTGCCTGTCGAAGTGTCTACTGGAGGCACTATTTCTATTCTGAAAACCTCTAAAACCTCGTTTGGCGACAGCTCGTAGACGTCCTTGGTTGTTTCCTCTCCAGCGCTAAGAGAGACACCTGACCATACCGCTTTAAGCTCAACTATTGGATCGAACACGCCCATTCATCAATCACCTATGGTAAACTAGGTTGCATAAGGTATTTAACCCCTCTGAAAAATATCTAGATATCAGGTTGAAGAAATGAAGATATCGGAGAAAAAGCAGAAAACGGAAAAAGCTCTACTTATAAGATGTGATCGCGAAACCTATATTCGCTTCGTCATGTATGCTAAAGTAAACGATTTAACCTACGGTGAAGCACTGAAAAAACTACTGGACTGCGCTGGAGTAGGCTACCCATCTATTGTTGAAGCAATCTAAACGCTTACAAGCGCTGAGGTTCTAAAATGCGGGGCTTTACTAGTTTCCTCCCTTATTTTTCTTAAGCGTATCTCCCTGTACCCTGCTCCTGTTACTGACTTTACAAGCCCATATATTGACTTTTCTAAGAGCGGTAAGCTAGCGTCCATCATGGATTCGGCAACTTCGCTTGGAACAATACCTAAACCCATGAGTTCGTTGATGAGGCCGAATGCGAAAGCACCTGCTCTGAAAATGTCGTGTGTGTTTTTGAATGGCTCAACCCATCCCTTCATTTCATCTAGTTTTTCCAACCCAATATCTACTAAACCTACGACAGCCGATGTTCCAACTTTAACTAGCTTAACGGGCACGTTCTTCACCGATAGAATTAATGTAAAAAAGATGTTTTAAGCTTTTAGAGTAGTATAATACTCTAGGGCCAAAGAGTCTTCTTAGCTAGCTCAACCTCTCTCCTAAGCCATTGAAGTGCCTTTTTGGAGTTAACGAAAACGGCCAGTAAATCGTATCTTTCAGCTTCAACAAGCGCTTCTAATGTGGTTTTAACAGTTATCATGTCTTTGGCTTCTTTAATGTTTGATAGAGCCTTAACTATTTTCTCTTTAACATCGTCTCTAAGGCTACCCCATATTTTTTCGAAAACGGACTCGTTAGATTCAATGTAGTTTACTAGGTCTTCAACCCTGGCTTTTCTAAGATAGTCTGCTATAACTCCTCTCGCTATTTCAGGTGTTAGATCAACCGCAAATGATTTTCCTATTCTCCATAGAACATCTCTTGCTTTCTCCAGGAAACCCATTTACTCTACCTCGATCCTGTATTTTGTACCGCATTTTGGACAAATAACTGTCTTGGCTTCTTCAGGGTTAAAAGTTATTGGCGTACCGCAGACTTCACATTTCCTGGTAACCCATCCTTTCGGCAAACCTTTAGGTGCAGGTTTTTCCGGGGACTCGCTGGACGATAAAATACCGTCTATTACTGACTTAGCTATTCTCTTAGTGTATTCTTTAAGTATTTTCTCCCTTCTCCTAGACGATAAGATCTTATGTTTCAGCTCAAGCATTTTCAGCTCAAGCTTCTTCTCCTCTAACTTGTGCTGATGCCTTAGCTTCTCGAGCTCAATGAGAAGCTTTGGATCCGTTTTTGCGCCGAAAATCTCTTTTAAGGTTTGCAACTTCTTAGGGTCTTCAAATATTTGGTCCCAGAAACCTTTCTGCGGTGATGTAACTACTTTCTCCATTAAGTCTATGTATTTATCAGCTAATTTAGATTCAAAAGTAGATCCTCTTGGCGTAGATAGAACATCTAATGCTTTACTAACTATTTTATCTACTGTAGATCCTCCTTCGCGAAGCTCAACAATTGTTTTGGCCGCATTAGTTACAGCGCTAACTATTTCCGTTGGCGAAGCGTATGGGTTAGCTGACTTCGCAGCCATAATCATAGGTATTAGCAGGGATGCTGGTTCACCGCGACCAGCAGCTTTAAGCGCGGCAAGAATGTTTAGAACCTCTGCACGCTCATGTGGCGGTAGATCCTTAAGCATTTTTGCTATTTCAACATCAGTTTCCGTTATCTCATACTGTTCCCTTCCTTTTGGCCTAGGCCTTGCCTCTTCCTCCATTTCCCTAAGCTCCCTTTCAAGCTTTTTAGCTTTAAGCTCCGACTCTAACCAATACTCTTTAACTCTTGCCAACTTAGCTTTAGCAACCATTTCCTTAGCCTGTTGCTTCAAGAACTCGTCAATCTCATCCATCCCTATATCGGACTCCTCCGCCTTTTTAATTTTAAGAATCTCCTTTATCTTACCCATTACTTCACCCTCCTCCTAATTATAGCTGGTTCAATACCTAAGCATTCAGTGAAGTGCTCAAGGATTGTTTCGTTTACGAACTCGTCGAAAGACATTTTGCTTCCATGAGCTAGAACGTATTCGTAAAGCTGGATAACCCTCGGATCTATCTTAACCTTCCTGGCCAATGTTAATCCACCGGAAACCTCTAGTTCTCTTTCGACAACGGACTCTTTCCTCATTTTCTCTACAATCTCAGGCAGAACTTCTCTAATTCTCTCATCGACTATTTTAGAAATCATTGCTCTAAAATCCTCAGCAACCTCTGGCGTAGGCGAAGCCCGCTCCGAGGGGGGAGGG
>QMYO01000032.1 GCA_003662715.1 Candidatus Bathyarchaeota archaeon
CCGTCGAGCTATGCAGAAAACTCACGAGCATGGAGCAAAAATAATAATGGTAACTAAGGGCACGAAAGGAGCCACATTGTTTTTCAATGAAGAATTCTATGAAATCCCAGCATGCAAACCAAAGATAGTTCAAGACGTAACGGGCGTAGGAGATGCCTTCATCGGCGCTTTCCTAGCCGAATATGTTCAAGGCAAAGACCCAGTGTGGTGCGCATGCATAGGCTCAGCATCCGCCTCCTTCGTTGTGGAAGGCTTGGGACCCGCAGTGTTTGGGGAGAAGGAAGAAACCTATAAGAGGGCTGTTAGAATTTATGAGAAAGAGCTTAAACGATTAACCGTTTAATACAAGACTATTGGAGGGCATAGCTTGGGTCGAGTGGGTAAGGGCGTCAATTGCAGCGTGGTTGGATGCGGCAAACAAGCAGTTCGCTCCCTATCCAACGAGAAGGTGAGTCGAGCAGGGTTAAACGTGGGTGGAAAGGGGAGGGGAAGAGTCTACCTCTGCAAAGATCATTATAAAGAATTCAAGAGGGAGACTAAGAAAGATAAGATGTTAGAAAAGTGGAGGCATATGGGTTGAGCGACAAGCTCCAAACAAAATAATGAGATAAGTGATTGGGAATGAGCATAAAAGAGGGCGCGCGCGGGCATGCACTCGCATTAATGTTCTGGTTGCGTATGTTGCGACATAGAAAAGAGAGAGGGAGATACTGCAGAGACTGTTTCCACTATGAGCTTAGAACTGATGAGAAAGGTTGGTGCAAGATTAAGAAATGTTATGTCTCGTGGAACTCTACCTGTCAACAATTTCTCGAGCGTGCAAGAGTATAGAGAGGTTTGAGGGAAGAAAGGGAGGCGAAAACGTGGCTTGAGGATACTTCAACTGCACTCCAACTTCATAGAGTACAAACCGATAGAAAAAGAGATAGCGATAGCAGAAGAAGCTGAGAAAAAGAAACAGCGACTCGAAGAACTAGCGGTGTTGTTCACATGCGTTGAAAAAGGAGACGATGAAGTTGTTGCTAGAAAGGCGGTGGAAGAAGTAAAATCGTCTCTTAAGCAACTAAAGGTTAACAGAGTTCTGATATATCCTTACGCTCATTTAAGCAGCAACCTAGCGAAACCAGCTGACGCCTTAAAAGTCATAAAAGCAATGGAAAAATATGCAAAAGAGGCTGGAATCGAAACCCACCGAACTCCTTTTGGCTGGTGTAAACAATTTTCAATCTCCATAAAGGGTCATCCCTTAGCTGAACAGTCCAAAGTGATTTTGCCAACCGAAGCTGAGGAGAAAGAAGTTGTCTCAAAGGCTTTGAAGGCAGAAGAGAAGTTAAAGCCCTCATGGTTTATCATGCAAACGGATGGAAAGATGATTCCAGCTGAGAAATTCGACTTTTCTAAGCATGCTAATCTGAAAAAGTTTGCAAGATACGAAATTGAGAAGGTGAGGGCGGTTCAACAAATCCCGCCTCACGTAAAGCTGATGAGAAAACTAGAACTCGCTGATTACGAGCCCGGCAGCGACCCAGGCAATTTTAGATGGTACCCAAAAGGGCGTCTAATAAAATCGTTGCTGGAACAATTTGTGACGCAGAAAGTGATAGAGTATGGAGCTATGGAAGTGGAAACACCAATCATGTACGATTTCCAACACCCAAGCCTAGCCAACTATCTTGATCGGTTCCCAGCGAGACAGTACGTGCTGAGCTCGGGTGAAAAAGAACTCTTCTTGAGGTTCAGCGCTTGTTTCGGTCAGTTTCTCATGGCGCATGACGCTCAGTTTTCATATCGACAGCTCCCCTTCAGAATCTACGAGCTAACAAGATACAGCTTCAGGAGAGAAAAAAGCGGGGAACTCGCTGGACTAAGAAGGCTTAGAGCATTCACTATGCCCGACTGTCACGCTTTATGCGCTGACTTAGAGCAGGCGAAAAAAGAGTTCTTCCTTAGATTTGAGTTGTGTAGAAAGGTTTTGGACGAAGGCTTAGAGTTAGGTAAAGATGACTATGAGATGGCGATACGGTTTACCGAAGGCTTTCTCGAAGAAAATAGAGACTTCATTGTCTCCTTAGTAAAGCAGATGGGTAAGCCTGTGTTGGTTGAGATGTGGAAGGAACGATTCTTCTATTTCGTGCTAAAATGGGAGTTCAATTTCGTGGATAATCTAGATAAGGCTTCTGCACTATCAACAGACCAGATTGACATTGAAAATGCTGAAAGATATGGCATAACCTACGTTGACGAGAAAGGAGAGAAACGTCATCCACTAATTTTGCACTGTTCTCCCAGTGGCGCCATCGAAAGATGTGTGTATGCTATGCTGGAGAAGGCTTATAGAGAGCAAAAGAAGGGAAACGTTCCGATATTACCGCTCTGGCTTTCACCCACCCAAGTGAGAGTGATACCTGTTTCTGATAGATTCATTGAAGACGCTGAGAAAATAGCTGATGAAATTGAGAAGCATCATATACGAGTTGATTTAGATGACCGTTCTCTAACACTTCAAAAGAAAGTTAGAGAGGCAGAAACAGAGTGGATTAACTACGTGCTCGTGATTGGGCAGAAAGAAATTGACTCAGGCATTCTATCAGTAAGGGATAGAAGGGCTAGAGAGCTTAGGAAAATCCAGCTTCAGGATTTCATAGAGGAAGTGGAGGAGAAAATTAAGAATATGCCGTTTAAACCTTTAACGCTTCCTAGACGCCTGTCTGAGAGACCAAGATTTTTCAGGTAAGAATGCAAAAACTATATCAAAAGTTGCTGGGATATGATAAAGAGTTTGGAGAGGATTAAACGTGGAAAAGGAGCTTCTCATCTACATCGACGGAAAGTTCTATCCCAAATCAGAGGCTAAAATTTCTGTTTACGACCACGGCTTGCTCTATGGAGACGGAATTTTCGAAGGGATACGCGCTTACGACGGTGTTGTGTTCAAGCTTAAAGAACACTTGGACAGACTATACCAATCCGCCCACACTATAATGTTGCAGATACCATTGACAAAGAATGAAATGATGCAGGCTGTGCTGGAAACGCTTAGGAAAAACAATCTTAAAAACGCTTACATCCGCTTGATTGTTACGAGAGGTGAAGGAGACCTAGGACTTGACCCAAGAAAATGCCCTAAACCAACAGTCATCATTATCACTGAGCCGATGATACAAATTTACGGAGCTGAAGCTAAGGAAAAAGGTATGACAGCCATCATCTCTTGGGTGAAAAGGGACCTTGTGGACGCAACTACCCATGAGGTGAAGTCGCTGAACTACATGAACAGCATCTTAGCCAAGATTGAAGCAAACATAGCTGGTGTAGATGAGACGATATATTTGGATAAGAGAGGCTTCATTGCCGAAGGAAGCAGCGACAACATATTCATGGTGAAGGAAGGAAAAGTCGTCACCCCCCCGGTTTCTACAGGAGCCTTAGCTGGAATAACGAGAAATAGAGTGATGAAGCTAGCAGAGGATTTAGGCTACACTGTAGTGGAGAGAAATATCACACCTAACGAGTTGTTTAACGCAGACGAAGTTTTCTTCACAGGAACCGCAGCCGAGATTGTGCCCGTGAGAGAGATAAACAAACGAATTATAGGCAACGGCAAGCGAGGACCTATCACGAAACGGTTGATGGAAGAATTTGAGAAGCTTGTAAAGGACCCAAATGAGGGAACGTTGATTAGTTAGTGGAGATACCCGTCGAATATTTTTTGGAGTGAAGTTTATACTAAAAAAGTGGATGCACTAAATTCCATTTGGCTATACTCTATTCTTTGGGAATTGTAATGGTTTTTGACGTTTTGAAATGTTGTAAAGTATATACAGTAACTTCTGTTATCATGCCCTGATAAGCAGTCCAGTTCCATGAACACACAAACGTTACAGTAGAGTTTTTATTAAGCACATACGGAAGCTCTGGGTTTGTAACATTTATTTCTCGAATAGTTCCATTCGCACTCACAGTTATCCTTGATACATCAACATCCGCAGCAGACAAAGCAAAGTTTCGAACGGTCACGTTAAAGCTGTTCTCGCTTATCGTAGAGTTAAAAACCATATCGGTGATGGCAAGCTTTACGAGCGGTGCCGCTTTCTCTAAGTTTGAACCCGTCCCATCACTAACAAAGACGTGAACTATTATATCTTGACCAGTATAGTCCGCCCAGTTCCAAACACACTTAAAGGTTTTAGACATACTTATCCGCAGTTCACCTGGGAGAGAAGGACGCACTCCCCATACATTATGAAAAACACCATCTTCCGTGGACACCATAATTTTTGTGATGTTGACGTTAGATGGAGAGAAAGAAGGATTAAGGACCGTGACATTGAAAAAAGTTGGGTTCTGCGGGTCAAAGGTTATGTTGGTTATGGTTACGCTAGCGGTTTCTGGAATTTGAAAGCCTATGGATTGGTAATAGCCTTCAGTCCACATGTAAGATAAGACTGCTCCAACTATGGCAGAGGTCAACAGTAGCAGGATTAAAATAAGCTTTGATATGCCGATTGCGCTCTGGATAAACCTCATATCTTTCCACCATCAAATCCTAACAATTAGCAAAGGTTTGTAATAAGCATTAGCGCCTATAAGCATCGGAACGCTTAAATAACCAAAAGAAGCGGAATTGTTTCTGGCGGGTGAGTGGGCTCCTCCCACCCGTTCCGCCATATAAACCCCGGGTTTAGGGAGGTGAAAAAGAGTGGATAGTAGAGATTTAAGTCTAACAGCGATTTTCACGGGTTTGTATGCAATTCTTGTCATTGTTTTGGCTCCGATTTCCTATGGTCCTGTTCAGCTTCGAGTGGCAGATTGCTTGATTCCCTTGGCTGCGCTCTTCGGTTGGCCAGTAGTTGCTGGAGTTACCATTGGAGGCTTCTTAGGCAACGCTTACTATTGGCTTGGTCCCTCCGACCTTATATTCGGTCCCATTGCAAATCTCATTGCTGCAAGTGTGATACTTTTGCTTAGAAAACATCGTTTGTTAGCTTGTGTCCTTGGTGCTTTGCCTATCGGTATTATAGTTGGTGGAGGGTACTTGTGGTTATTCTTTCCACCGCCGGACATCTTCGGATTAAGCTTGCCAGAGTGGGCTGCAATGATGATTAGCATCACTATAAGTAGTTTGATAGCTATCGCTGTGATCGGTTATAGTTTGCTCACTGTTCTCAGCAGACCAAGTGTCATTGAACCTTTAAAGTCTCGTGGATTAAGGGTCATTATGGAAAACTGAAATCAACTGGTGCCTATTAATAGTTCTAGTAAATGTAAAACACCAAACTTTAAAACTTAGATAACAATTAACAATAGCGTTAAGGAGGTTTATAGTTGTTTAAAGCCAAAGTGGCAGATGCAAAACTTCTGAAAGACATGATCAGCGCTATCGCAACTCTCATAGACGAGGCTACCTTCGACATTAATCCTGACGGAATAAAACTTCGCGCCATGGACCCTTCACGAGTAGCCATGGTTGATTTCGAGTGGCCAAAAACCGTGTTCGATGAGTATACTTGCAGTGAACCAATGAAAATGTGCATAAACATCAGTGAAATGCTTAAGTTGTTGAGGCGAACTGGAAAGGATGAGGCTGTGGAACTCTCTTTGGATGAGAAAACTGGGCGGCTACAATTGACGATTACTGGGAAATATATGCGTTCTTTCAACATGCCAACTCTAGAAGCTGTGGAGGAGGAGGTTCCAACTCCGAAAGTTGCTTTTAACGTGAGATTAAAGATTACGACGGATGGGCTTTCTCAGGCTATTGAAGACGCTAACCTAGTGAGTGACCATGTTCGCTTTGAGGTAGATAAGGAAAAAATGGTGATGCGCGCGGCTGGTGACATTATGGGTGCCACTATTGAGATGAAGAAGGGAAGTGATGCTCTTCTAGACTTGGAAGCTAAGGAGGCGGCTAAAGCCACGTTTAGTTTAAGTTATCTCTCTGATATCGTTAAGGCTGCAGCTGCAACTTCTGATGTAGCTACCCTTGAGTTCTCCACTGATATGCCAATTCGCTTGGATTTCCAACAGCCAGAAGAGGGTAAGTTAACGTTTTACTTGGCTCCTCGCATAGAGGTGGAGTAACACGGAAGCCCGGAGGGGAGGTAGGTATTCACTAGAAGCGATTTGGCTAAGTATCCTTTCATCAACGAGGCAGCTGAGTATGTGAAGGAGTTAGACCTTAAAATCGAGGATATAAGTGAACCTATACTGAACAGAGCAGAGCACAGAATAGAGGAAGCACTTCTCTACGCTCTAGTGAGCACACAGTTACGTAAAGAAGAAATTGAAATCTCCTCATTTCCAGTCGCAGTAATGATGGTGGCTTCCACAGCTGACAAGCGTATGAAACGAAGATATGCTCTAGCTGAGGCAAAACGAGTCTATAACTTGCTCAAAGAAGAAAAAAGCAAAAGCAAAATTCTAGAAATCGCAAAAATCTTCAACTGGAAAATTAGACTAGCCGATGATAAACCGCCCTACGAATTTGCATTATTCTTTACGGACTATCTAAGAAACGCCACAAGATTTCAGGCTAAAGGATGGAAACTTGTCAACCGCATTATGCTTAACGGAGAAGTTTATCTAACAAAAGATGACGCAGCCCGCCTCTTGGAAGAGGAGGTGCGTGTGCACATCGAGAAAAAACTGGATGTTAAGGAAAAAGTTGCGTTGCCACAGAATGTTGCTGACCGTGTGGAACGATTAAAACAAGCGTTTACGAAGCAGAAAGGAAAGATTGAATTGGAAGGATTCCCTGAAGAGATTGTTGTTTCCGCTTTTCCACCCTGCATCAAACACATGTATGATAACATAACTTCTGGACACCACCTTTCTCATATAGGTCGTTTCGCGTTAACATCTTTTCTAACAAACATAGGTATGACCGCTGAGGAAGTGGTCAATCTTTATCGTTCGCTCTCTGACTTCAAAGAAAGACTAACCCGTTATCAAGTGGAGCACATAGCTGGTGAACGCGGCTCACGGACAAAGTATATTCCACCCAGATGCGACACGCTGCGCACTCATGGAGTCTGCATTGGTATGGATGAGATATGCAGAAAGGTACGGCATCCACTTGCTTATTATCGAAGGAAGCTGAGAACTATTAAGGCAGAAGCTCCAGTAGAGCGGGCGTGAAAGAAATAGAAACGAAAAAGTTTGTTAAAAACAAATTCTCAGAATACTATCAGAAGCATTCATCCAGCCTCCAACCGCCCACTCTAATTGAAAAACGTGAATTCGGATTTCTCATGTTCACTGGAAGAGTTATGGTTAGACATAAAGGCTTCAAGAACGTAGACGACCTAGCAAAATCTTTGAAAACACTGGTTCCCTCAGACGTCTACTACTCAAGCGCCTACTATGAAAGACCCGAAGAAGAAATGGAGGAAAAAGGCTGGCTGGGCGCAGATTTAATCTTCGACATAGACGCAGACCACATCCCAACCCCATGCGAAAAAATCCACGACGCATGGACATGCAACAACTGCGGCATCACAGGGAAAGGCGTACTGCCCGAAAAGTGCCCCGCATGCGGAGAACACAGATTTGACGATAAAACATGGCCATGCGAAGTCTGTTTGGAATCCGCTAAAACCGAAACAATAAAACTTATGGACATGCTGAAACAAGACTTCGGCTTTTCCACTAAAGAAATGAAACTATACTTTTCTGGACACCGAGGATACCATCTTCACGTGGAAAGCGAGAAGATTCAACTGCTTGATTCAATGGCACGCAAGGAAATAGTGGACTACATCATTGGACTAGGACTTGAAACAAAGCTCCACGGATTGGTAGAGGAGAAAGGAGAAAGAAAAGCAAGCATACTAACTGGACCTAGCCTAAACGACCCAGGATGGAGCGGAAGAATCGCCAGAGGAACCTACGAATTTCTTTCAAAAGCCACCCTAAACGACCTAAAAGAGATAGGGTTAAAGAAAAAAGTTATCGACACCCTTATCAAACGTAAAGATGCAATTTTAGAGAGCTGGAAAGAAAAGGGACCATGGGGAATCATAAAGGGCGTGGGCGCTGCAAGCTGGAGAAAAATAGCTCAACACGCGGCGGAGATGCAGGCAGCCAAAATTGATACGGTAGTAACTACGGATACTCGCCGTTTGATAAGGCTCAATAATACGTTGCATGGAAAAACTGGCTTAAAAAAAATTGAGATACCTATCAATAGCTTCGAGAGTTTTGACCCTTTCAAGAGTGCCATAGCCTTTAAAGAAGGCACATTAAAGATTATTGTGCAAGATGCTCCTCAATTTAGGTTGGGAGACCAAACTTATGGTCCATACAAAAATCGACAAGTTGAGTTGCCAACTGCAGCGGCGCTTCTGCTTCTATGTAAGGGGATGGCGAAAGTGAAGGGGGAAGAATAGAGTGTACGAGGAGCTTTATGAAGCTTGGAGAAGAGAGAGGGAAAGCGTGGAAATTCAGATGCTTCCTAAGGATTTCTATGTTAGGCTGGCTGATTATGTGAGGAAGATGCGGGAGGAGAGTCGAATGTTGGATAAGAAAACAACGAGAGCCAAGCTGATGGAACGGGAGTTCAAAAATGTGAAGGCGCTCATTAAAAAACTTCTTCAGCTTCGATACAAAAAATCTTTAGATATGATTAAAGCGGGAAAAACCGTGCCCAAAGAACACCTAACTGAGGAGGAGGAACCGTTGTACGCGGAAATCCAGCCACTCGCAGAGTCTTATCAAGCGTTGTTTAAAGAAATTTCTAGAGGACACCTGCCAAGTAAGAAGATGAAAAAGAAGGCAAAGGGAATGGTGGTGCGGTTTCTCAAAGAGGTTCCAGCCATAATTGGCGCTGACATGAAAACATATGGACCCTTCAAACCAGAGGACATAGCAACTTTGCCTGTTGAAAACGCTAAGGCTCTCATTAAGCAAGAGGTAGCCATGGAAATAGAAATAAAAGAGTAAGAACAATTTTTCATAAGAACTCGTATTCTATAGTTAGCAACCACGGTTGGTAGACCCGCGACATCAAAAAAGAGAAATAGGCATTGTAAAGACAATGACAATATTAAAGGAGGTGAGTTTTGAGAATGAATAAAACCGTGAACACTGATAATACGCGGAATGGTGAAGAATACTCGGGTTCCCCTGCTCCATTTGCGACTTTTCTAACGTTGTTTCTAATATTTCTAGCATTAACCATTCTTGCCATTCCAAGACCTATATCTGCTTTATTTGGCGTTATTGCATTAGCTTCTGTGATATTTCTACCAGCCACCGTAGCGATTAACAAAGAATGGGAAGAAGCAATCATACTGCGCTTCGGGAAATTCCAAAGGCTTGTGGGACCTGGCTTCTTCTTCAAATGGCCATTTGCAGAGAGTTTTCTGAAGCAGGACAAGCGAATCATTACTTTAGATGTTTCGCGACAGGAAGTCATGACCAAAGATAACATCAGTGTGAGCGTTGACGCAGTGGTGTTCATGAAAGTGGTGGATACGAAGGATAGCCTTGTTAACATCCAGAATGTGTGGAACAGCGTAATGAAGTATGCACAAACAACGATGCGAGATGTAGTAGGGGATGTAGAGCTGGATGAGTTGTTGGCACGACGAGACGAGATTGCAAATAAGATTGAAAAGATTGTGGAGAGAGAAACAAAGGATTGGGGCGTAGACATCATTTCAGTGAAGTTACAGACTGTAGAGTTGCCTGAAGATATGAAACGTGTGATTGCACGACAGGCTGAAGCTGAGCGAGAGAAACGGGCGGTGATTATTAAAAGCGAAGGCGAGTTAACAGCAGCGGAAAACTTGGAGAAAGCGGTGAAAAAGATGAGTGGACGGGCGATGTATTTGCGTACATTGTCAAGCTTAGAGGATATTAGTTATGACCAAAGCAATACGATTGTGTTTGCGATTCCCATGGATATGGTGAAGGGAGAGATTTTGGGATTAGCAGCGTTTGCTGGAGCAAACAATGCGTCAAAAGTAGTGCGCCTAAAGAAAGAGGAGACTAAACAATAGCTGAATCAGCAGATGAGTATTACTCTATACAACGTCCCCCTCTTTTAGCTATGCACATTTGTGAACTGAATTCTATAAGATTTTTTCATAGGGGTTTTTATTTCACTCTACATCAATGATAGATTATGTAGGTGGGGTGACTTGAGCAAAGTCTTTATCAGAATTCAGCTTGAAGGTGAACTCGCTAGAATTTTCGAATTTATCAAGGAAGCTCATAAACTCAAACCAAACAATGAACTCTTACAAACCTTGATTGATGAAGACGCAAGAATTTTCGGAAACACAATAGAAATTCCAATATCAAAAGAATGTTACCACCAAATCTGGGAACTCATAAAAGAATTTGATTTAGACTACTCATCAGTTGAGGAGTTTGTTCAAGAAACTTTCATAGACTTACTAATGATGGGATGGAAAGCCTTGAATCAAAATGATACAGAGCTATTTCAGGAAAAAACTCTTGCCTACATCGTGTAAACATATATTCAATCATCATCCCATTTCTCAGTAATGTTTTATTTAACTAGGTAAAGTATATAATTGAGCTGCTTGTTCTATACCGAAACGACAGTGAACAAAATGAGGATGCCTAAAGAAATAGCCACCTACTGTACAAGGTGCAAGTCACATCAAACTCACAAAGTTTCCATATACAAAGCTGGAAAAAGAAGAGCCCTAGCTCAA
>QMYO01000033.1 GCA_003662715.1 Candidatus Bathyarchaeota archaeon
AGCCGTCAACAAGATAAACGAAAAATTCGCTGAGTACTTTTCAAAACTTACTGATGGAGGAGAAGCAGCGCTTAAATTAGAAAACCCAGAAGTCCCATTCGCTGGCGGAATGGACATGATTGTTCAGTTCCCAGGTAAGCCTCCCATACCCGTGAACGGAGCCAGCAGCGGAGAAAGGTCCGTAGCTGCTGTTGCATACATATTTGCCTTACAAGACTTCTCGCCCGCAGCCTTTTACTTGTTTGACGAAGTCGATGCGCATCTAGATGCTTTTCACGTAGCTAGACTCGGTGAGCTGTTGGCTGAAGAATCAACGAAATCCCAGTTTTTGGTTATAACTCTGAAGCCTGAGATGGTCAGCAAAGCAAAGAGTGTCTATGGCGTGTATGAGCACAATGGGATTTCCCATGTGGTTTCAACCGTGTTTAAGGAGGCTGTTTAGTGACCTCGACGGTCAGTAAGCCTTTCTATTTTCAGCCTCCGTTGAATGTGCTTTTTGAATTTCATAAGCTGAGAAAAATAAGGCCGTGGGATGTGAACATATCTTTTTTGTTAACTTCCCTTCTAAAGGAGATGGAGAAGAGAGGAGAAGTTGATTTCAGAGCTTCAGGAATGGCGCTTGACTCATCCTCCACCATATATCTGATGAAATCCAAGCTTCTACTAAAACTGGAGGAGCCCCCTGCTCCCCCTAAACCTCCACCAGACTTTCTTCCCCCGCCTCTGTTCCTTCCTCTTCGTTACGAGTTGACATCCACAACTATCCAACATTTGTTAAAAGCGTTAGATGAAGTACTTAGGGGCGAACAGATACTTGCTTTGAAACCACGTGCAGAGCCTATGCTGCCGCCTCCACCAGAGCTAATTCCTCCAATCGATTTGTACATGATGGAAATCGAGAAGATGATGAAGGAGTTGTATAATTCTATCATACGGTTTGCTGGTAAGGGAAGATTAGTTATATTTTCTAAGTTCGTGGCTGGAATGAAAAAGATGGAGGCTGTTAAAACTTTCATTACTCTTCTCTTTCTCGCTCAGACGGGCAAAGTCAGCCTGTGGCAGGAAAAAGATTTCGGTGACATTTATATAACCCTCCGTGAGGGTCCACCACTTGAAGGATAAAGAGCAGAAGTCATCTGAACTTTTTGAACAGGAAAAAACGAGGCGCATGTTATCTCTCATAGAGGCAGCGCTTTACGTGGCTGGTCGCCCATTGGATTTAAAGACGTTAGGGTCTGTGATTAACACCCGCTCCAAGAGGAAGGTTAGGACGCTTACCACCATGTTGATGAAGGAATATGAAAAACGTGACACCGCCCTTGAAATCATTGAGGTTGAGGATGAGCGTTTTGTTTTGCAGTTAAAAGCGGAGTACACGCCGAAAGTTCGGAGATTGGCAATAAGACCGCTCCTCAGCGTAGGCCCGCTGAAAACGCTGTCCTACATCGCTTATCGTCAACCTGTGCCTCAAGCTCAAGTCATAGACGTACGAGGACATCACGCCTACGACCATCTTAGACAGTTGGAGGAGCTGGGTTTGATTGAGCGGGAAAGGGCTGGGCGAACCAAGATTATACGTACCACCGAGTTTTTCGCTGATTATTTTGGGTTAAGCCATGATTTACGGGGTTTGAAGAAACAACTTAAGAGCATATTTGAAGAACTCGTCCCCTCAGAGTAGATAAGCTTATATGTTGAGTTTTTGTAGTCACAACAAGACCATAAAAGGGAGAACTATCAAACTTGTCAGTGTGGCACGGAACCCAACACAAAAGGAAACCTTCAGGCGGCAGAAAACGAGCACACCGAAAGAAAAGAAAATTTGAAAAAGGCTCCTTCCCAGCCGAAACCTCATTAGGAGAACTCAAAAGAAAAACCAAACGAGGCTACGGAGGCACAGTGAAAACCAGCTTGTTAAGCGCAACCCACGCAAACCTTTCCAACCCATCCACTGGAAAAACCGAGAGAGTGAAAATTCTCCGTGTGGTTAAGAACCCCGCCAATGTAGACTACGACCGCCGAGGAGTAATCACGAAAGGAACGATAATAGAAACTCAGTTGGGCACTGCACGCGTGATTTCCCGCCCGGGACAAAATGGCGTCGTAAACGCTATTCTCATTCCTAAAAAGGCTTAGCTCTTCAAATGGTTTAATGTTCCTCTTCACTTAAGCCATAACAATTAAAACGTTTAAAATCCACAACAACTTGGGCAGTAAACATGCGGAAAAAAGATAAGATAATCTTGTGGCCCGCTTACTTTGATTCAACCAAAACCCGACTGGAAGGGCGGAGAGTGCCTAAAAGCCTTGCAATATCATCGCCCAAACTGAACGAAATCATAAGAGCAGTGAAGCAGACGGGTCTTCAACCTGAAGTTGTTTTAGATGCTGGGCATCCGCGTGTTCCGTGGCAAAAAACGGGTCTAATCATTGTTCCTAAGAGGGATTCTAAAACTAAAATCTTGCGAATGGTTGCTAAGGAGCTTTTGAAGGTTCGCGAGCAGAGATAAGTTTGTCAATAATTGGAGAAAGATTTAAATAAAGCGGTTAGTCCAAACCATTGGCTTTTGCGAGGGGAAGGTTTGCAGAGAATAGGTTGTGTACTTCACGTAAGCTCTAATAAAAACTTGATTCTTAAGGCGGAAAAAACACCGCGAATCGGCGATAAAGTTGTGAACCAGCACCTCAAACCTGTAGGAACTGTTTTCGACGTGTTTGGACCCACCTCCTCCCCATATGTCGCGGTAAAACCCAACTCAGATAAATCGCATCACCTCGTTAATCAGGTCCTTTACACCATCCCCTCCACTCCAAAAACGAAGAGAAGAAGGAAAAGAAGATGAGCCGAGAATCTTCCCTCCCACACCCCCCAAAGATTCAGCAATGCCCCGAATGCGGCAGCAACCGTCTCATGCGGGATTATGAATGCGCCGAAATCGTATGCATGAACTGCGGCTTCGTCGTCGCCGCCAAGCTTACAGACCGAGGACCCGAATGGCGTGCATTCGACACTGAACAGCGGGCTAAACGAACTCGCGTTGGCGCTCCTCTCACCTTCACTATTCACGATAAAGGGCTTTCCACCATGATTGACTGGCATGACCGCGACATATACGGCAAGAAACTCAGTCCTGGCCAAAAAGCCCAGATTTACAGACTCCGAAAGTGGCAACGCCGCATAAGAGTTTCTGACGCCACTGAACGAAACCTAGCTTTTGCCCTGTCCGAAATCTCTAAGATAGCTAACACACTTAATCTCCCCAAAAACATTCTTGAAACCGCTTCTGTCATCTATCGAAAAGCGGTTAAAGAACGTCTAATCCGAGGAAGGTCCATCCAAGGAGTCACAGCCGCCGCCATATACGTGGCTTGTCGACAGTGTGGACTTGCAAGAACTCTTGAGGAGATAGCTCAAGCCTCCAACATCAACAAGAAAGAGGTGGGACGCAGCTATCGATTCCTCGTTAAGGAGCTTGACTATTTCATTCCACCATTAAAACCCAGTCAATATATCACTAAATTCTCCAATCAACTCACCATGCAGGGAATGGTGGAGGAAATCGCCCATAAAATCCTCAACACTGCAAGAGAACTTAAACTCACGTCTGGCAGAGGACCCACAGGCATAGCTGCAGCCGCCAGCTACATCGCATCTGTGCTCACTGGTGAACGGAAAACTCAGAGAGAAATAGCTGAGATAGCTCAAGTAACCGAAGTTACGATTCGGAACCGCTATAAGGAACTGGTTGAGCGCCTTCTATTCGTCATTTCTCTCTAATTTTCCCTTTTTTCTTTTCCACCACTTCTTAAATTATGTGCTGAATTCATGTCTCTACTGAATTCTCTTAGAGGTGACGCCGTCAAATTCTATAGCCTTCACCTCTCCTGTCTTTACGTTTTGAAACAAAACCTTATAGACTGGAGTGTATATCACCGCACGGTCTGTAACCTCAAACAGTTCATGGACAACCCGCTTAATATCTTCTGGACGCTTAACTATTTTAGACCTAATAATATCCACATCTGCGTCTGGAGCGATTTCAAGTTTTTTCGCGTTTTCACCCAGTTCAGCTAACATTTTTGTAGGCTGCTCCTCAGAAGGAGCAGATGGCAACTGTTTAAGTGGAACCTCCTGACCAGTTTTGTCTAGAATAAGCGAAGCCTTATCCTCATACAGCAAGTGTTCTTCGCCCTCAAGTTTAATCACCTTATAACCCTTCGCGGATGGCTCCTCTGTGGGTTTAGGTTTAAATTTCTGGTTTAAAAGAATGACTTCCCGCACTTTCTCGTCAACATTAATGGTGTAGGCGCATTTGCGGTAGTAATCAATTGTATACTTTCCATTAATTAGGATGTATGGCTCATAATACTTATCAATGGAAACAAATTGTATTTCTTCAGGTTTAGGCTTCAAAAATCCAAATCTAGTAAATATTTTGCTCTTAAGCTTCTCTCCAGCAACCTTTATCACTGTAGGGTCAACAAGAGTTTTATAAACAATCGTTTTTCTTTCAGCTATCCTTTCCTTAACCGGCGTGGTTTCAGTCAACAATTACACCTCATTAAATGGTATCCTTTCTTTAATTAATTTTTTATCCGCCTAAAAACCTATCATTCCGCTTCCAAAAAGTGAAGAGGCTAATCGAACATTTTAAATCCGATAACCATTGTATTCTGTAAACTGTGATTGGAGGAAGAAAGCGTCATGGTAGAAGCAGTAGAGAAGGAATTAAAAAAGATTGGCATAACGGTTTCAAAACCAGTCTTAGCCATAATATGCATCATCTTCGGTTTGCTAGTGATAATATTCCCTGACCTTCTGCAATGGATAGTTGGTCTGTTTCTAATAATCCAAGGAATACTGATATTAACTGATTACTTAGAACTAAGAAAACAGCCATCGCCATAACATTTCTACACGTCTCTACACAAGACAGCACCTAGAAGTTAGGTGTTCCTATCTCTTTTCTTTCTCATCGTTTTACGTTTTGCTTTCCCACACCCATCATGATTACGCCTCAAAAGTAACTGTGTTCAGTATCTTAATAAGGGGTTATTTTCAGAAGTCGACATGTTTCCCTAACCTTATATATTTAAATTATAGCCTCGATGCGGTTATGGAGTGGAGTTGCGAAAGCGGATTTTTAGATGTTGGTTTTCTATTCTTTATTTTGTTAACTCTCTGACACATTGAACATTTCACAGAGTAGCTTGTACAATTCCTCTCCGCCTTCCACCCCTGTAAACATATCTTTTTCTGCTCTCAGAATTTTCCCCGCTACTTCACAAGTTTTTCTCCATTCCAGTTCCTTCCACATGATTCGATAGTTCTTTAGCTCAATCCACGCTCGAAAGATTAAGACAATGAACATAAACAGCGTAATCGCTAGGTTAAGCACATAAATTTCGAGTATTTCAACCATTTACGTCACCTCTACATTTTCATGGCTTTTGTTTCATGGTCTTAAGAAGATTACTCACTTAATGTTTTCCCAACTGTAACAGCCTAATTTGCATACGCATAAAAACATCCTATAACTTTCTGAAGGTAAACGAGAAGTGCCTTAGCTACGCGCTTCCACCTTTCTAGGTCTGTCAAAGTATATGTTTTTGCCTTTTGCAGACACAGGAATTCCCATAATGACACTTGCCTCCGACAGCATACCTAACCGTCTGGCTGCGGGTCCAATTCTGTACATGATGCGGTTGTCCACGTTAAGGATGCCAGCTGTTTTCGCTGCAGAGCCTAATGCGATTCCGAGGTCCAACGCTTTGAAGACACATGTTGGACCAGAGAAGTCTTGTCCAGCCTTCTTACCAGCTTTTTCAAATTCGTCGCAGTTAGCGTAGCCACAGGCTCCACAGTTTAGTCCAAACTTTTTTGTTCCTCGCACACCAATTAATACGACTGCTTCAGAATCTCTAACGTTTCTAGCGTCTCGTCTAAACCCGCTTATCCCTCTTTCTTCCGCTATTCTTTCCATTTCTGCTGCTAAAGATTCTTTTTCTGCTCCAAAGATGAGTGCAGTTAAGATATCGTCGACGCCGCCGGATTTCGGAGCGGTTCTGGCTGAAATCAGCATCAACTTTGACGCTTGCATTATTCCTTCTCTTTCACCTTCTTTGCTGCTGATGATGGGCATAGCTTCTCACCTCATAGTATACATTTATTTCAAATTCGTGGAATAAAACGTTTATATTATGTCCGCTAAGATTTCTTGCTGAAAGTGAAGGTTATGCCAGTAAAAATTGAAGTTTACACTTCCCCAACATGCCCTTACTGTCCACATGCTGTGAAACTGCTTGATGAAATTGCGCCATCATTCGGTCAGAACGTAACCGTGGAAGAAGTTAACTCTTGGTCTGAAGAAGGGCAAACAAGAGCCTTAAAGTATGGAATCATGGCGGTTCCCACCATCGTTATCAATGGTAAGGTAAGGTTTGTCGGAGTGCCCAAGAAAGATGAACTTGTGAGGGCGATTCGGGAGGAAGTGGGCAGGGAAACTAAATCCAAGTAATCAGTTCTTTTTTAAGCCTTGTAACTTGTAATTATTACATTTTTATAGTCTAAAAATCTTAATTTTTTGAATAAATTACAATATTTTTTATAAAAAACTTATAAGGGATTTTAACATCTAAAACGTTGAAATTCAATTCATTAACCTATCTCAATAAACGGTGTGACATATGAGCAGAAAAACGACAATACCTCAAGAAAGTTTAGGGATTATTAGAGATAGAACATTAGAGTTACCGAAGTCTCTGGAACAGTTATCTGAAAGTGAAGTTGAGCGAAAACGGTGCATCAGCAGAGTAATGACTCACATGTTAAAGTATCTGACATATGAATTTATGAACAAAGGCTTTGAATGGCTACTACCAGCGATATTCTCCAAATCAACAGATCCTTTATGGCCTGATCCAGGAGCATCCTTAGAGAAACGGATTGAAGTAGAAATCTACGGAGAAACTGTGAGGACGACGTTAAGTATGATAGTGCATAAGATGGTTGTCTGCTCTTTGGTGCATCCTAAATTATTCATACTTTCCCCAAACGTGAGGATTGAAAAAAGAGAAAGAGCCCATACTGGAATAAATGCTTATGAATTTCACCAATTGGATTTTGAAGTTAGAAACGCTACTTCTGAAGACATTAGACATCTTGTTGAAGAAATAATCTGCGGATCGATAAGCAGTTTAAAGAGACACATGGACGAAGAGTTGCGTTGCCTCGAAACGTATTACAGCTTAAAAGTTCCAGAAAAACCCTTCAAAGTATACGATAGAGAAGAGTTGGAAAGCAAATATGGAAAAGATTGGGAAAAACAAATAACCTTTGACGTCAACGATCCCGTGTGGGTCACTAATATTCCCCGAGAATTTTATGACTTTGAAGATCCTGATTCTGGCAAATGGGACAACTACGACCTAATATTACCTAGTTACGGAGAAGTGTTATCTGGTTCTAAAAGGGAATGGGAGTATTCTAAAATAGTTAAAAAACTAGAGAGGGACGGTGTGAAAAAAGAGAACTATAGAGTGCTACTAGAACTGGCAAAAAAGAAAAAATTAGAGCCTTCAGCTGGGGCTGGAATTGGCGTAGAGAGACTGGTTAGCTGGATGGTTGGTGCTAAGCATATAGGTGAGGTGCAGCTATTTCCTAGAATACCAGGAATAGTCTATGACTTATAAAGAAACTTCAGCTATTATGCATTATTTAATTTAAAACTGCGACTCTGCTTCTTTAACAAAGTGTCTTTGGCAACGGGTAATTTATAAGGATAGTCCAAAGAATAATGGATTCCCCGACTTTCTTTTCGCATCATCGCTGAATCAATGATAAGCTCTGCAACTAATGCCATATTGCGTAGCTCAACGAGGTCTGCGGTAAGGATAAAATCCCAATAATACTGATTGATTTCTTCTTGCAAAAGCATTATGCGCTTTTTAGCACGGGTTAATCTTTTGTTAGATCGTACGATTCCCACATAATTCCACATCAAACGGCGAATTTCATCCCGATTTTGGGTGATAACTACTGCCTCGTCAATGTCTACAGCTTTTCCAGGTTCCCAGGGAGCAAATGGTTGCAGAGGGATTTCTTTCTTCAATAATTGTACGCATCTCTTAGCAGCATAGTGAGCGCAAACTAAAGCCTCAAGTAAAGAATTACCCGCTAGACGATTGGCTCCATGAAGACCTGTGCATGCGGTTTCACCAATTGCAAACAGGTTCTTTACGTCAGTTTCACCAGCAATAGTGGCTCTTATCCCTCCGCAACAATAATGAGCTGCTGGAACCACTGGAATAGGGTCTTTGGTGATGTCGATTCCAAATGATAGACACTTCTCATAAATCCCTGGGAAGCGGGATCGAACGAATTCGGGGTTTTTAAAGGATATGTCGAGAAAGACATACTTGTTTCCGCTTTTCTTCAGCTCCTGATCAATGGCTCGGGCAACTATGTCTCGAGGAGCTAACTCTCTCATTGGATGGTAGTCTGCCATGAATTCTCTTCCCTGTGCATCTCGAAGAACTGCTCCTTCGCCTCTGAGCGCTTCTGAGATGAGAAAGGATGTTTCGTCGGGGCGGTAAAGGTATGTCGGATGGAACTGTGTGAACTCCATGTTCATGATGGTAGCTCCAGCTCGATATGCCATGGCGATTCCGTCTCCTGTGGCGATATCTGAGTTGCTTGTGTGAAGATAGACTCTCCCAATTCCACCAGTTGCAAGCACTGTTATCTTCGCCACAAAATTTCGAATCACCAAGTTTTCTGTGTCTAGAACATAGCAACCTACGCATTGATTATTTTTTACGACCAGATTGACAGCGATCTGGTTTTCAAAGAGTTTGATGGAGGGATGCTGGGCAACAGCATTCAATAAAGCTTGTTCAACCTCTTGGCCCGTAAGGTCCTTTGCATGAACGATACGTCGTTTTGAGTGTCCACCTTCTCTTCCCAAGTCGAACTCGTCTGTTTTTGTTCGAGAGAAGTTGACTCCAAGTTCCATTAGTTTTTGGATGTGGATAGGACCTTCTCGTACAATCTTTTCAACTACGTCCTTTTTGCTTAAGCCGTCGCCGCAGATTAAAGTGTCTTTGACATGGTTCTCAAAAGAATCTGTTGGAGATATAACTGCTGCAATTCCGCCTTGTGCATATTTTGTATTAGATTCGGCTTTTTCTTTCTTAGTGATGAGGACTACTTGGGCGTGGTCAGCTATTTCTAATGCGAAGTATAGTCCTGCGATTCCGCTTCCGATGACAAGGATGTCTGAAGCAACATCTGTTGTGTCCATATGATTCCCAAACATTGAGTGTTTTTGATATATTTAATTCGTTTGATGCTGGCATGTTTATGTTCAGTGTTCTTCATCCAAAAAAAGAAGAGACTACACGCGCTTTTACCAAATACCAAAGTAGTTGCATATCAGAGGAGAAAGTCACACCTGCAATTTTCGCGCCTAAATCCAGAATCGGAGAAAAATCGCTTGAGGATAAGTAGATGTTTCCGTCTGGGAGAGGCGGGATGTATACGTCGAGCCAGATAAGAGGTGTATCACTAGGGGCTAAATTACTTAGAGTTGTTCTAAGTTCATTTGAAACTTTCAGTGCAGTGTGTTCTTCACGAAACATTATAGGTTGACGTATTAACATAAAAGAATAGCACAACGCAAAGGAGCAGATGTAAAGTCGATCTTTTCATTTGCGGGTCACCTAGAGAATTGCTCCATCTTCGTGCAAAATTTTCCCTGTTTTTTCATCAATAAAGTGTATAACAATAATTCTACCAGGGCCGTACTTCGATGGACCGATTTCCCATTCTACTAGCCACACGCCATGGGCATATGGCAAAAATTCATAATACTGTGGATCTTGTTCTTTTAATTCATTAATTCTGGTTCTATTGAGGTAATCTGCTTTTACCGTATACCAATCAGCGTCCTCTACAATATGCCAAATACTTTGTATACGCTCTGAATTTGTACTAATCTCTATTGCTTCTTCTCGAGTAATTGAGCGTCTTTGCACGTAAGCGTACGCTGTAATAGCTCCAATCAGAGCAACGAAGAAAACCAACAGCACAAACAAAGTTCTCTTTGAAAACCTCTTTAAAACCACTCTTTTCACTTCTCCAAATCATCGTATGTAAACTTCTAAATTTAACTCTTATTGTTCTCTCTCCCATTCTTTCCAGCCAATCTCATGCGCGTCGTATAATAAACGAAAAAGGCTAGTTACGGCAGTCCAGCAACCGCTGCTTCAAATATTTTCTTAACGATTTGTAGAACAAATTCTAATTGTTCACTGTACAATCCGATGGTGAGAAAGGTTAGGCTTGAAAGTAGCAGAAGAGAGCCGATAACTCTGCGTTCCGATGGGTCCATAGCTGATTTCTCCGTTGCTTCAGATATTATTCGCCTTAAACTATATTTAAAGCACACGACTTTTGCAGGATTAAGAAGATTTTGTTCAGAAGTTAATTCAGAAACAACATAAAACGTTAAAAGTAATATTAATTATATAACTAAACTTGAATTTAGCTGGAGGAGCAAAAAATGACATGCCCCCCGCAAACCTTCATTTTTTCTATACACCTTCAACGTGCACAACCTCAACACGACTCTTTTAAAGACATGTGTGGAGAGGAATAAGCATTGAGCAAGCGC
>QMYO01000034.1 GCA_003662715.1 Candidatus Bathyarchaeota archaeon
CATTTTAGTCTGAATTTTGCAACGAGCTAGCACGCGCGTCTTGCGCACCTAAATAAATATTATATTAACCAAAAAACCTTTATTACACATGATGTTTTATGACAACAGTAGCGTGGTGAGGTTGAATTGGCAGAAGTCGACATAAGAAAGTTTCCACACAAAAGTTATAGACAACTCTACGAAAGTTTCCGATGGAACATTCCAAACTACTTTAATATTGGAGAAGCAACATGTGACAGACACTCAGAGGACAGAAGCAGAGTCGCGATTTTCTATGAAGATGATCAAGGGAACAAGTCCAAGCATACGTTTTGGGACCTCAAGAACCAGTCAAATCAACTTGCTAATTTTTTGAAGGATTTGGGAATCAAGAGGAATGACATAGTGGGTGTCCTCCTTCCTTCAAGACCAGAAACGACCATAGCGCTTTTAGCCCTCTACAAATTAGGTTGCGTAGCTCTTTCAATGTCTCCATTGTTTGGTTCAGACGCAGTTGAGTATAGATTGAAGAACAGCAAGGCAAAAGGACTAATTTTAGAATCTGAACGAAAGGACATCAGAAAAATCGCAGGCGAAATCAAGACTTTGAAACATGTGATTGTGGTCGAGGGGGAGCGATTAGGCGAGAAAGAGTTAAGTTTCGAAGAAGCCGAAACAGCGTCTGCCCATTTCGAGCTAGCAAAAACTGCCAGCGAGGATCCTGCCCAAATGTTTTACACTTCCGGCACAACAGGTTCCCCTAAAGGAACTCTGCATGCCCAACGTTTCCTACTTGGCCATATACCAGCTTTTCAGCTCTACTTTGATTTAGCCCCAAAAGAAAACGACGTTTTCTGGACCCCTGCTGACTGGGGCTGGATAGGAGCCCTGGGAGACGTCTTACTCCCAGCCCTATATTTTGGAATGCCCGTTCTTGCTTTTAGGAGAAGTGGTGGATTTAACGCACATACGGCCCTTGCGATCATGGAAAAATACCAAGTAACTTGCGCTTTCATCCCACCTACAGCACTTCGAATGATAAGAAAGACCGTTAAACATCCAGCAAGGGAGTACGACCTGAGCCTTAGAGTGATCGCTAGCGCGGGAGAAAGGGTAGGTGTTGATAATGTAATTTGGGGTCAAGAGGAGCTAGGAATTCCAATTAATGAATTCTACGGCGCAACTGAGGCAAATCTAGTAGTTGCAACCTGCTCAAAAATTATGGAGGCAAGACCAGGTGCTATGGGGAAGCCATGCCCAGGGCATACCGTCGAAGTACTTGATGAGAAAGGCAATATACTCCCACCGGGGCATGTGGGAGAAATAGCGGTTAAGGCGCCTGATCCTGTTATATTCTTAGGGTACTGGAATATGCCTGAAGCAGCGACGAAGAAGAAGTTTAAAGGGGAATGGTTCCTAATGGGCGACCTAGGCTTCAAAGATGAAGAGGGATACCTATGGTTTAAGAGCCGGGCGGATGAGATAATAAAATCTGCAGGCTATAGGATAGGACCCGAGGAAGTGGAAAACGTAATCAATCAGCATCCTGCCGTATTGGAGTCAGCCGTCGTTCCAAAACCCGACCCTATTAGAGGACACATCGTAAAAGCGTTCATTGTGCTGAGAGACGGCTTTGAACCATCAAAGGAGTTAGAAGCTGAGATACAAAGAAAAGTTAAAAAGAAACTCGCGGCATACGCTTATCCCCGAGAAATTGAATTCATCAAAGAGATTCCCAAAACAGTAACCGGCAAAGTAAAGAGATATGAACTTAAAGAAAAAGCTTAGTTCAAATCTTAAAGCGATTAGTTTCGGAATATACGTTGGAAATAAGAATATTCTTTGAGATCTGGCTAACTATTCCCAGATTGGTTTTAACACTTCAAATAGACCCAGCTCCACTAACTTCTCTTTCGTCGGTTTGCCTTCAGCATCCCAACCCCTAATCCTATAATACTCATCAAGCATTGGCTCAAGAGATGGTATTCCTATCGCTTGGCCCTCACTTTTTTCAAACATCCGTGTTGGCAAAGTGTCATCCTTTCTGCTTACACCTAAACGTATGTTAAATGCACGTTGCAGATTATAGATTCGCTCTCCGATTAGCAATAATTCCTTTGCAGTAATTTTCCAACCCGTTATTGAAGAGAGCAAGTTTACTTGATCTTTAATTGTTAGACAAAATGACCAGAATTTACATTGAATGAGCGAGTCAAAAACTTCGCAATAATCTTGATATTTTGCCGCTACATAACCCGCTTTCTCCAAAGAAAATGGATCTGGCGCTTCAACTATCTCCGCCTCTGGAATAAGGGCGCCATAATGCGCAAAATATGGAGATCCGTGCAAATGGCATGCTCCCCTATTGCCCGTAGCATAATTAACCAGCATAGAAAAGAAAGCCCTAGGATCATGTCCTGGAAAATCTAAGCCTTTTACATGCACTGCCGCGTTTTCTGCCTCCTCTCCTATCCACTTAGCAGTAGCTTTTAAGCCCTCAGCGAGAATGTTTCCAAATCCTGTTCTCAGAGCGATCTTTTCTACTGTGGATATTAACGCTTCAGTATTACCCCAAGACATCTTTATACCATCGGTATCTTTCTCCGTTATCCAACCCTTTTCATAGCATTCCATAAGCAAACCAATAATGCCTCCCGCTGAAATGGTGTCTATACCGTAACGATTACATATGTCATTAGCCTTAACAATAGCCGGAAGGTCGTCTATTAGACAAGAAGTTCCAAACATACAGAGAGTTTCGTATTCTGGTCCCATGCCCTCTACCACAAACTTCCCCGGCTTTTCAGCCTTTACATATCTATGGCAAGATAGTGGACAGGGCCCACAAGCCATTGGCTTGACTAGAATCGTGTTTGTATAAGTCGATCCTCCCAATTTCTTAACCCCTTCAGGCCACCTATTTTTGGTCCAATACTTAACGGGTACTTCTCCTCGTTCATGATGTATCTCCAAGAATCCTGGTGTTCCATGATTGTGGAAGATTTTCTTGACGTCTTTAGGTATTTTCGAAACAAGTTCCTTTACTAGCTCTTTTAGCTTATCGGGATAGGCAACTTTAACTTCTTTTGTTCCACGCACTGCCACGGCCTTTAATTTCTTTGAACCCATAACAGCTCCAAGCCCTGTTCTCGCCACTATGCCGTGCCCCTCATCAGCTACTATACACGCTATTTTAACAAGTTTTTCGCCTGCTGGCCCTATGCACGCCACCCTTACCTTGGAATCGGCTAACTCGTCTTTTATGATCTTATCAGTCTCGTAGGTATCTTTTCCCCATAAGTGGGATGCTTCCTTAAGTTCAGCTTTTCCATCGCATATCCACAAATACGCAGGCTTATCTGCCTTTCCGTAAATTACTAAGGCGTCGTAACCTGTTCGCTTAAATTCCGAACCCCAGTACCCCCCACCGCATGCCTCACCCCAGATTCCCGTTAGAGGCGACCTTGAAGCTACAACCCAACGACTGCTTCCTGGGATATTTGTGCCGTTAAATGGCCCGACAGCAAAAACAAGTCTATTGTCGGGGCTCAGTGGTCCTACATTTGGACTAACCTCATCAAAAATTATCTTGGCAGCAAGGCCAGCTCCCCCCAGGAATTTCTTGCATGTTTCCTCATGTAATTTTTCTCTCGTTATCTTCCTATTCGTTAAGTCCACTCTTAAAATCCAACCAAAATACCCATACATATAATTACCCCTTAATTTTGTTTGAAAATTTAGCCATAAACTTTTCGCGCACGTGTGCCACAAGCACGTTCCAAAACCTCTATTTCTTTTACTTTCTTCGTCTTTTTTTATTTGTCTCAAATAGTATTATATAAAAGTTTTCTCATGTGCAACTCATGAGTAGGTTTTCAAGAATTCCTCCGACAAAAATGTTGTTCCAGCAAGAAAACGGGGCATACACCTAAGGTAACGTTTATGAATTAACCTTAGAATATCGGCTTGTCAATCCTCTCGCGAATCAAATTCCCCATATTCTCCATCTTCTTTATAAACGCTTCAGGTTGCTCTATCCATTCTGGAAGCATTATTCCTCTCCTTTTGATTTTTCCTCTGCCAATCATGAGTGTTGCTATTGTAGCTGAGGTCGATGTAGCGTAAGATAGAGGAGTGGCCCATGGCACATGCTTTATAGCCTCGCCGAGCGTAGTGACACAGTAAACTGTGTGTCGCACCTGCTTATCACTCTTATAACCAATTACCTCGGTTGCTATCCCTACACACGCGTCTTTAATGATTCCTTTGTCGTAGCTTTCCCTAAAATCCATCGGGTGTATGAATGATGATCCCCACAGCTTAAGCAGGTCAGCCTTCTCAACGTAGGTAGACATCCTTTTTTTGTTTGCTTGCCTTATAGCCTCAATCAAAACGTCTTTCACGGTCAAATCGCCAATGACCATACCACCTTTTACGTCCACATAATCTATTGGTTTGCCAGTAACTTTAGGCAGGTATTGCGGGATCGTGTAGATTTCGTTATGACTTACATTGTATAGTGTAACTCTGCCTACAGGCTCAGGAAATTCGTATTCTTCTGCGTTACCGAGTAGGTCAACATTTTTAATACCTTTATCCCAGACCTGTGGATCGTAAGGACTGAAGAACTCTTCCATGTAGCCCGCTGGAGACCATGTTCCTACAAGTTGCGTAGCATCAACCTTGTCGCACCATCTAATCTTGACGGCATCGATAGTGTCAAGTTGGTCAGCTATATAATGAGCTGCAATACAAGTAAATCCTGGAGAAACACCCATGTTTATAAGGGCGGTAACCCCTGCATCTTTAAGTCTGGCATCTAGCTCTGATTGTCCTTCTTCGGCTTGATCTAGTTCGTCGATTAGAGTATCCCCTCCTAAATCAAGATAGTGCGCTCCTACATCCAAGCAAGCTTCTAGAATTGGAATATTGAATTCGGGAAAAGTTGCGTTAAAAATTATATCCACACCTTTAGCCACGCGTGCCACATCCTCACGTTTACTGGCCTTCGCCTGTTCTGCCCTTACCTCCACCTCAGTTTTTAAAGCCTTTACCCAGTCCGCTACTCTCTTAGCCGCTTTTAGATTCACATCTGCACAGATTAGCAACTCAACATCTTCTTCCTTCGCTAGCAGAGCGGCGATTGATGAACCTTGAGCACCGCATCCTAGTATCAGGATTTTCATATAACAACCCGACTATATCTTCGGATTTCGTCTACAAGCTTACGCGCGCTTCACTCATGCGCTGGGACTTCGTAACCATAACCATAAATTGGCGTTGTTTTGTCAGTACCGAAGAATACATCAAATGCCCACATGGTTCGGTAAGTTTTGTAATCTATGAACTTATCCACTTCCTCGCCAAGGCGGAGGTATTCTTCGTCTCTTGCTAAACGTTCATGGAGAGAGTGCCACCATGCCGGATCTGGGAATTCTAACACAACTACAAATTCATACGGTCCAAGACCCTCGATGCGCCTACAGAAAACCACGGTTTTTATTGGCGGATATTTTTTTTCAAGATACTCCAGATACTTCTTAGAAACTCTGTTGAATTCGTCCCAGTCAACACCATCCTTAAGTTGCCCAAATTTCAGCATATACATTTTACCATCTCCTCTGTCATTTGAAGTCTAGTTCCTTATAAATATTTCTAGTGTACTGGAAGTTGGTGTTTAAAAGCGACAAGGTTACGCGCCTATGAGAAAGTAACTAATAAAGCTTACCCTAACCGCCCCTCCAAATCACCCCATTCATTCACACATTCACTATTTCATTTTCCCTTCAAATTGAAGGCATGCGCCTATACGCCGTCAAATGCGGCAATATGGCTCCATCAATCGCGCGCACGTCCACCAAACGGGACAGCGCTTTCACGAGGAGTTTTAAACGCCTGACCATGATACACCGCTTCCAGTCATGGAATACGGCGCTCACACTATGGCTTGAACGCCGCAAACTTAAATACCTTCGCATACCATCGCGCGTAATCTTTATAGGGAATTAATTATACATTTTTCAGGCGTATGGAGGTTACTTGAAAGTGCCAGCTCAATCTAAAGAGCAAATATTCCTTGAACTTTCTTCCCATTTCGGTCTACCTGGCTCAGAGCGCTTCGCGAAGATTTTGATGAAACTGCTCAACGAAGAGGAGGCGAAGATTCTGCTTCTTCTCCCAGGGACTGCCAAGGATATAGCAAGCAAGACTAAGATTTCAAAGGATAAGGCCGTTGAGATTCTTGAGGATTTGGATAGGAGAGGTTTCATCGTTCCTTCATCAGGAGAAGGAGAAGAAACCGAATATGCTCTCTGTGCAAATGCCTACGACGGAATACTCTACTATATTGGATGGAAAAGGGTTCGCGGAGAGAAACTCAGCGATAGCGATATAGAAATTCTGAATCTTATGGAGGATTTTTCAATTAATGAGTTCCTCCCTGCCTACGCTGATGAAGCTGAAGCGAGGGTTCTCCCCGTGAATGAGGCTATTCCAACAGGAGTTGAAGTACTCCCATATGAGGAGGTCGCCAAAATTGTGGATAATGCTAAAGTGATAGCTGTCGCGCCTTGTCCATGTCGGACTATGAGATCTCTGGGACACGGAGAGAGGTGTCCGTATCCTCTTTTAACATGTATGCAGTTCGACAGAGCTGCCGAGATCTTTATCAAGCGCGGCATAGGGAGAAAACTGACCAAAGAACAAGCGTTGAAGCTACTCAGAAAATTCCACGAGATCGGATTATTTTCGCAAATTGCACAAGCGGACCATGGTTTTGAGTTTATCTGCAATTGCTGTCCCGATTGCTGTGACTATATGATCCTTTGGAAGTCCCTCGGTAAGGGTGGCCCATTTAAGAGCCGCTTTCAAGCTGTGGTTGATAAGAATCTGTGTATAGGTTGCGGCATCTGTGAGAAAAGGTGCCATTTCGGAGCACCTGAAGTGAAGGACGGGGTATCCCACATTGATCCTGCTAGGTGTATGGGGTGTGGTCTCTGTGTCATAACATGCCCAACGGAAGCCATAAAACTTGTTCCTGTTAGGGGAAAAGAGCATATACCGGAAAAAGCAGGATGGTCACTGATTCCTCCCCTACCATCTTACGATGAGTTAAAGAAGCAGATCGAAGCAGGTACTGTAGTTTGGGAAGAGGTGTCTGAGGGATCGGAGCAAAGCTAGTGTGCGTAGCCACCACAGAAACCGAGTAGAAGATACGTCATCTTCCAATTTTTTTACTTTATTTGTGTATGACTGGAAAAAATTTTGTTTTAATTTTTTGGGTATGTTTTCTGCTTTTTTGATGAGCGTGTGGGTTGAGTATAAGCGTCTGTTGAAACTGTTCGATATCCTTGACTTTGCGCCTGTTAGCCTGCTTTTGCAGCCTCACCAGCGCGAAGCTCGGCAATCTCAGCTGGAGGCATGTAGCTCCGAGGCAAAGCATCAAGCCTCACAAGCTCAGCGATAGCCTTGCTGTCAACCGATCGCTTTTAATCTTCGCCTCAGCAATATAACGCGTCTTCTTAAGATGGGAAACCAAAACTTGAAAGCCTTCCCTAACCAAAGCCCTATACAAAGGAGCTACGTAGGTTGAGGCTTCCAAACCAACCCTTTCAACGTTAAAAAGTTTCAGGAATCTGGAACATGCTCATAGGTCTGGGCTATATTTAGTATGTTGTCGTCCTAAGCCACTACTTTTATGCTCTTTATTGTGCACTCTCTTCCTCCAATAACTTCAACTACTCCTCCGCATCTGGGACAATGAAGCGTTGGAATTCGAATGTGATGGACTGGATCTTCTTCGTACATTATGTCTCCTTCGTAGCCGCAGCTGGGGCATTTGACAACTCCCCTCTTTTCTTCAATGAAAAGCTTTGAACCCTTAATTATGGTGTCCTCTGTCAGTAGGTTGTAGAAGAAGCGAACCCGTAGGGGATTTAAGAATGTCAGTTTTCCTATGACCAGATTAACCTCTGCAACTTTCTTTGTATTGTATCTTTCAGCAACCAGGAGAATGCTTTTCACGATTTGTTTTACTATGGAGAATTCATGCATTTCTGGATGGATCCCCATCAAGATTGGTGTAGTTATAGTCCCAGCGCATCGATTACTTCCTTGACGCCTTCTCCGGTTCTCCCGTTGGTTACTGCAACCTTTATGTTGGGATTTATCTCTTTGGCATCCGCCCGTAGTTTCTCAATGTCCACGCCCATAGCTTGGGCCAAGTCCTTTTTGTTTATAACCACTACGTCGGCGTTCATGAAAATGAAGGGGTGCTTGACAACCATGTATGGACCTTCTGTGACACTTATGACCACGATGCGTTTCTCGGAGCCCAGAGGGAAATCGGCTGGGCATATAAGGTTTCCAACGTTTTCGATGAACAAGAGATTGATATCTTCTAAGTTGATTTTTTGGAGAGCTTTTCTCACTAGGTTGGCATCCAGGTGGCATTCTTTTCCAGTATTGATTGGTACAGCTTCGACGCCGTGTCGTTCAATAAGCTCTGCATCTATGGTTGTGGTTAGATCACCTTTGAAGACAGCGATTCTGTATTTCTTCTTTAATGCTCGGACAAGTTTTTCAATTAGGGTGGTTTTTCCAGATCCGATGGAGCCCATAACATCGATTGCCATTACATTATGTTTCTTCAGAAGCTCTCTATTTTTCGCCGCGAGTTCTTCGTTGGCTCTCAAGAGGTCTTCTTCAAGCTCTATGTCGTAGATTTCTCCTTCCTCAGCTTTGACGACCTCCTTTAAAGGGGACAAATCTGATACCTCCTCCCAGACTTGCTGGAACTTCTACGTTTAGGATACTCTTGTGAGGCCTTCTTAGCGTAAATCGTATTTTACTGTCCCTCCAGCACACGCCTCAAGTGTAGTATGCTATGACTGTATAAAAGTTTTACTAAGGTAAGAGTAAGAGTTATTCGCCTTTGACTAATTTTCTTAATAACCCGTAGATCCCCATAGGACTGAAGACTGTCGTAACAACCATCAGGAACCCATAGATGATTAGCCGAAATTCGCCAATGAAACGCAGCACTTCGGACAAGGTTAACAGCACCGATGCAACTTTCGTAATATTCTCGAATGGCAAGGTCATATGTTGCGGAGCAAAGAAAACGAGGGAGATTCATCAAGCCGTTGAAAAGCTTAAAGGTTAGCTGGAAGAGAAAAACATCATTAAGGCTACTATTTAGTTAGGCTTTTTATTATTAGCAGTATTGCGTTGTATATTAGCTTGTCTGGGGTTGTTTTCAGCCTTTTGGTTGTCTCCTCCAGCTGCCTGTAGAACTTCCTTTCTATTTTTATCCTCACGAGATCCTTGATGATAGGAACATGCCCTCCTACACACGGGTGAAGCTTCTAAACGTGATAGCCATCTTGGAAACAGTAAGGGATTAGCCTGGAGGTTCGCTAAATTTTTGTGTATATTTCTATTTTTAGGTGTTTTGCGGCTTCTAGGGCTTTCTCCTCTGCGTACGGCGTCACCAGTAGCAGTTTTGAGGGTTTCCTGCCCTCCAGCTTCTCGTAGAGTTCAGCCTTCCTCTTGAATGTGTAGACGTCTGATGGCCTGACGTGGGATTTAACCTCCACCAGTATTGTTTTCTCGTCGCTTATTGCAACGTCAACGTCCACCTGGCTCGGGTAGCCGAAGACTACGCCTTCCCTGTCGAGTTTGGTCCAGCGCTCAACCTTGAAGCCGAACTCCTTCTCTACTAAGCCCCTTATGCTTTGCCTGAAGGCCTCTTCAGCCATTAAGCCCCACCTTGTCCCCAGAGCGGAAATGTGCCTCTCAACAAGCATAACGCCCCTGTTCATGTCCTCCCTAAGCCTTACGAGTTCCTGCTCGTTCCTGTCCAGCCTGCGCAGTATCTCCTCTACCAAGCAAGCCAGCAACTACGTAGCGAAACTCCTTATCCTTCTCAAGTAGGGTTAGAAACTCATCCTTCAGGCTCAAGGCGTCAACCAACTGAATAGTTAACGGGCCCCTATTAAAGAGTCCCGCGTGTGCGCTGAAATTTTAAATTTGGAAGTAATTTATAATTTCGATGTCGAACATTCCAGATGACGAAATTAATAATTCTCTTTTAATCAGAAAAGGTGGTGGTGCAGTGGTGTGGTGGCTTTAGACGTTAAGGTTTCTGGTGTGTTCTATGAGTATGTTTTTGGCGTATTCGCTTAGGTTTATCCCCCTTTGACTCGCAGTATCGCTTTAGCCTTTCGAAGTGGCTTTTCTCCTCCTTAGTGTCTGAGCTGAAAACTATCCTTATGACAAGTAGGCTGATGGTGCTCCCTTCTTCGTAGTTCGCGCGACAAAATAATGCAGGAAAATCTAATGTGCTAGAAGCATTAAATTTCTTTTTAAAATCCATCAAAGTCTAAGATTACTGAAGAAAGTTTTATGGTTGTAATACAGATTTGCCAGTTGAAATTCTCATAGAATTTAGGAACCTAAACAGTTGGGAAACGCGATATTTTTTTCTTATTGGTTATGCGACGGTGAGTTGAAAGTTAAACGAAAAATTACGTGGAATAACGGTCAAGTTAACATAACTAATGTAGCAATTGTGAAGCAACCTAAGGTTGAGTGGTTGCAAGA
>QMYO01000035.1 GCA_003662715.1 Candidatus Bathyarchaeota archaeon
ATCGTGGAAGATAAAGACACCAAGAAACCTGCGGGAGAAAAAGCAAAAGAAATCATGATAAGATGTTGGAGGCGAGGAGTTGCCATAATAACCTGCGGGACATCCACAATTAGGATAACGCCTCCCCTCATCATATCAAAAGAAATTGTTGATGCGGGCATGGAAATCATTGAAGACGTGATTAAAGAGGTTAATAAGGAAAAGTAGAAGTCGAAGATTACTCGCTCTGAAAACTATTGTGAGAAAATCGATCTGAAACAACATAAGATGCCAGCCTTACCTTTAGTTCCAACATGAAAAAGTTATTTAATGAACATGGCGAAAAATGGAATTAATCAGCCGAAACCAGCATGATGGCTAACAATATCAAAGAAGCTCCTATCCAAGATATCAATGTGAAGGATTCGGCTAATAAGAAAAATGAAATAATAATTGCAACGATTACTTCTATCAGCAGAATTACTGTTGAAGTGGCAGGAGAAATGTGCTTCAGCCCTCTTGACCATAAATAATAGGGAATTATCCAACAAAATGCCGCGGTATACACGATTAACAGCCATGCTTCAATTGAAAGGTTCAGCAAAGAAATATTGCTAGAAAAGGGAATAAACACAGCCAAAGGCAGAGTTGTCGCCAAGAAAAGCCATGGCATGAATTGAATGATGTTATGAGTATCAACAATTCTCTTGTTATATACCATGAAAAAAGACCATGTGATTCCAGCTAAGAAAACAAGTCCGTCTCCTAATATCATGCCTTGAGTTAATTCGAACGGATTCAAGTTAGTAGTGACAAAAAAGACGCCGAGAATCCCTGAAACTATTCCAAACATTTTTCTCTTCGAAAAACGTTCCTTCAAGATTAACCAGCTCAATACTGCAACCCACACAGTGCTCAAATTGATAAGCAAAGAAGATTTAGACGCCGTTGTATAATTCATGCCCACATATTGAATTAGGTAGGAAAAACCATTCACCAATCCTAAATACCAAATTGACCTCTCTTTTGCTAACGAAACATCAAAGTTGTTTGTTGCGAAAACAATCAATAAAGTTAAAACAGAAGCTAGAAGCATTCTCAAAAAAACAAACATGTAAGGGTCAACAAATTCTAAACCAATTTTTATTGCAGGGAATGAAGTCCCCCATAAAACGCCTGCTAAAATCGTTAAGAACAAAGCGCCTTTTCTATCTTTCAAAACAGCACCTCAACATAATGCTTGAGAGACTCAACGCACATATTTAAACGCTACCCGAATTGTCAAAAAACGATAATGCGCCATATACAAACACGAACCATATGCATAAGGTATATTATCGCCAATCTTTCCATAAGTAAAATTCGGATGTAGTTTGAATGAAGGTGCCGCCAGAAAGGCCTTGGTTTAACGTTTGGCCTGAAGGAACGCCTAGAACTATAAATTATCCTGAAGTTCCTCTTTATGAACTTCTTAAAAGGTCAGCTGAAAAACATCCGGACAAGCTGGCAGTCGATCATGAAAAAGGTCAGATATCATATGGGAAGCTTGATGTGCTGTCCGATAAGTTTGCTGCTGCCTTAGTAGATATGGATGTAAAGAAGGGCGGTTCTGTCTTAATTTTTCTTCCTAATATTCCTGAGTTCATAGTTAGTTACTATGCGGTCCTTAAGGCGGGGAGAGTAGTTGCATCGGTGAATCCGCTTTCTAAAGAGATGGAGTTAGAGCATGCGCTGAAAAACTCTGAGGCAGAAACCATAATTGCTCATGAATCTTTGTACCCTATTGTTAAGAAGGCGCAAAAAGGAACCAATCTACGGAATATAATTATAGTTGGCGAAAAGCGGTATCCAAACACTTACCTTTTCAGAGAACTTTTGGCGAACTACACTCCTCAATCATTCGAAGTTAATATAAGACCAAAGCAAAACGCCGCTGTTATTCAATATACCGGTGGCACAACTGGCACGCCTAAAGGTGCCATGCTAACCCATTATAATTTGGTATCAAACGCAATTATGAATGCTCGCTGGTTTAAATGGAGTAGCAACGATGTCGTTTTAGGGGTTCTTCCGCTCTGCCATTCGTGGGGCGCATGTTACATGAATTCAACATTTTATGCTGGAGCTACTTTGATATTGATTATGCGTTTTGACCCTGAAAAGGTTCTTGAGATTGTTGAAAAAAAGAAGGTCACTATTTGGTATGGTGCTGCAACAATGTTTACCCTCATTGTAAATCACTCAGCTATCACCAAGTATGACCTTTCTTCATTACGTTGTGTCAAAGCAGGAGCCGCTCCGATACCTCATAGCACAAAAAGGAAATGGGATAGCTTGACTGGTGTTGAATTAATGCTAGGTTATGGTCTCACAGAAGCTTCACCTGAAACGCATGACAGCCCACCAAACAGAGTAAAAATAGGGTCTGTGGGCATACCCCTTATTGACACTGATGCAAAGATTGTTGACATTGAAACAGGCACGAAAGAACTTCCTCCAGGTGAAATCGGTGAACTGGTCGTAAAGGGACCGCAGGTTATGAAGTGTTATAGGAACTGTCCTGAGGAGACAAAGAGGGCGCTTAGAAACGGGTGGCTTTACACGGGGGACATTGCAAAAATGGATGAAGAGGGCTATTTCTACATTGTTGATAGGCTAAAGGATACGATTAAGTATAAAGGTTACAGCGTATTCCCAGCAGAAGTTGAGAATGTGCTTTACACGCATCCATCGGTTAAGGAGTGTGCTGTAATAGGTAAGCCAGATTCGGTTGCTGGCGAGATTCCTAAGGCTTACGTTGTTTTGAAGGAAGGGGCTGCAATAACTGAAGATGAGTTGATTGAGTATTGTAGAAAGAGGATAGCGCCTTACAAGCGAATTAGGGAAGTTGAGTTTGTAGTGGAGTTACCTAAGAATATTGCGGGAAAGATACTGAGAAGGGCTTTAAGAAATAGGGGATAGGCAAACTTTATTTCTTGTTCATGTGTTCGGAATCTGAGAGATAAATAGTGCTTATATGGTTTAGTGTACGCATAGATGTTACATGTGCGTTATGCCAAAAATTCAACGATAGGTTTATTTTCTAAAGGAAAAAATGAAAAATTAGGAGGAGGGAGAGGAAAACTTGACGAGTTCAGGAATAGGTAGGGTGTTCAGAAGAAAAGATGGCAAATACTTGATATATCTCCCTAAAGATTTGGCTGAAGACTCAATGTTCCCTCTCAAAACAGAAACATCAGTGAGGGTTAAAGTGTCCTTTGAGATTGGAGGAAAAACGCTTACCATAGAAAAATACGAGAAATCCTGAAAGGCTCATAAGCTGCGATTACATGTATAGTTAGATAAAATTAGGAATAACATTGTTTTTATTTTTCAGTAAAAAGATAATATATCCCTTAAGACTCCATAACCATTAAAAAAGCAATTCGATTAGCTTAGGCATGGAGACAAAAAAATCTTGGATGTGTTTGAGGCAATCGAAACTCGAAGGAGTATTAGAGCCTTCACGAATGAGGAAGTTTCAGAAGAAGAAGTGCAGAAATTAATAGATGCTGCTAGACGGGCTCCATCAGCTGGAAACATCCAACCATGGGAATTCGTCATTGTGAGAGACCCAAAGATAAAGCAGGAGCTATCAGTAGCCGCATTGAATCAAAATTTCATCAAGGAAGCGCCAGTTGTTATTGTTGTTTGCGCAGATGAAGCACGGTCCAGTTGGGGTTATGGCAGTCGGGGCGCATCTCTCTATTGTTTACAAGACACCGCTGCGGCGATACAGAATCTGCTTTTAGCTGCTTGCGCCTTAGGACTTGGAACCTGCTGGGTGGGAGCATTTCATGAAAATGAAGTTGCAAAGGTGATTAACACACCGAGAAACGTGAGACCCATTGCTATCATTCCAGTTGGACATCCAGCTGAGAAACCGAGGGCTAGACCGAAACGTTCGATAAGCGAGATTGTTCATTACGAAACTTTTTAGGAGGATTGAACAATGGTGACTCGAAAGCTTGGCAAAGTTGCAGCAGCCATTGGTGGTTTTCTCATTATGATGGGAATGGTCTTGATGGGCATATTTGCTCTACTCCTTTTCGACATACTTGACGTTGCCATGTTCATGGAGACTGAATATCGAACGTTATTTACACTTGGGTTATTAGTGATTGGCGTGTGCGACCTCGTCTCTGGGATTATACTTGCTCTGAGGTGACTTCGTTAATGAAAATAAGAAAAATCATAGTAACCTTCTTTGGCATAATGCAAGAAGTGATAGGCATAGCAACAATCAGCTTCGCCTATATGCTTTATTACAATTTCCTTGGTGTTCAGGTTAGTTTAAACATACCAGAACAACATGTTCCTTTCTATCTTCTGCTCCTTTTTATTTTTGGTTTCATCTCAATTATTAGCGGTTTCTTTCTTCTTCATGAACGAATAGAATCACGATGAAGGTAACTTTATGAATAAGAAAGAAGCAGAAAGGAAACTTGGGCTTTTCGATGCAGTAATGATGGGATTAGGCGGAGCCATAGGCATCGAAATATTTGTGCTTCTAAATCATGCAACCGTCATAGCTGGACCTACCATAGTCTCAGCGCTTTTTCTATGTGGAATAATAAACCTGTTAACTATGCTAAGTTTTTCTGAACTCGGAGCAGCCATTCCCGAAGTTGGGGGAGAATATTCATATGCCAAAGCAGCCTTTGGAGGCTTTTTAGCCTTCCTAACCGGCTGGCTCAGATGGATTAGCAACGTGTTCGGTGCAGCGTTGGCGGCGATAGGCTTTGCTGTTCACGTTTTATTTTTTATTCCCCTTGACGTACCTCTACTTGTTCCTTTAATGGCTGCGATTATAATTGTAATTCTTACTTTCCTAAGTGTTAGGGGCATACATCAAATAGGAACTGTAATAGTTATCGCGTTTTTAGCGGTGTTCATTGTATTTATTGTAGGTGGATTTTTGCATGGTTTAGAGCCAAAGACGCTTTATCCATCAACTATAGGAGAGGCATCAAATGTTTTTGCAGCTGTGGCTTACACGTTTATTATGTTTCTAGGGATGAGGTCAATAGCAGCGGGAGGTCCTAAAATAAGGAATCCAGGCAAAAACATTCCGAGAGCTATCCTTATTTCGGTTGTGATATTAATCGTGCTCTATAGTGGCATTGCTTACGTAACAATCAGTGTTGTTCCGTTGGAAGACATTGCTGTATCATCCATACCTATAACTCTTGCAGCCAAAAAAATCTTGGGAGATACTGGGGCAATGATACTTACTGTTGCGGGAATAATTGCGGCGTTGTCTTCTCTAAGCACGGCGATGATGGTCCAGTCGAGCATCGTTAGAGGGTTGAGTAGGGATGGATATTTCCCTAAATTCTTGTTGTCAACTCATAAGCGTTTTAAAACCCCGCATGTATCAATCATTTTCGGTTCAATCTTCTACATTTTATTTGCCATAACGGGAGTCATAGAATTTGTTGGTTATGTTGCAGGATTCGCTTCTATATTGGGGTTTGCTTTTGTTAATCTTGCAGTTATAAGGCTTAGAATGAAAAGACCCCGTATGGAAAGAGCATTCAAGGTTCCATTGTATCCATACACGCCTATTGTTGGAATCCTAGTGTCGCTTATGCTTCTCATATTTATTGAGCGAAGTGCATTTTTACTGGGTTCTGGATTCATCGTTCTTGGGCTAGTAGCGTATCATCTCAAAATGGTAGGATACCAGCGTATTCGCATAGCCTTTGGAGGAATGAGTTTAGGTATGGGAGGCTTTACAGCGCTATTAGCATACATAATCAAGACTGGATTTGTGCTACCAATAAGCGTGCCTCCGCAATTGACAGACATGTTTTTTTATGTTTTGGTCTTTGTTAGCGTTATTTTCATTATAGCAGGCATCTTAAATATCACTTCAAAAGCGTAGAGGCGACTGCACTTTCCAAAGTGAATATTTTTGCATATAAATAGCCTAAACTACTAGATGAAGAAACATGATAGAGTGAGGAAAATGATGAAAATAGCAATTCTACGCATAGGAACTGTGGACAAAGATGCAATAGATGAAATCAAAAGCGGTTTATGCGAAACCTTTCCAAAGGCCGATTGTGTAATTCTAAGAAATGTGATGCCTATTCCTCAAGATGCATATAATGCAAGCAGACGTCAATATTTTTCTAGCAAAGTTTTGGCTAAAATGCACAACTATATTGATAAGTCTGATGTAAACCGCGTTTTAGGAGTAACCGAAATGGACCTTTACGTGCCAGGTCTAAACTTCGTTTTCGGAGAAGCTCAGTGCCCAGGAACTATGGCTATCATATCCTTATGTAGGCTTAAACCTGAATTTTATGGACACCCAGCAGACAGAAAACTCTTCATAGAGCGCTCTAGGAAAGAGGCGGTTCACGAAGTTGGACACACATTGGGGTTAAGACACTGCGCCAATCCAGTTTGTATAATGTTCTTTTCTAACAACATTCAAATGACAGACATGAAAAAACTCAAATTTTGCGAAAAATGTTGGCCAAAAGTGTTGCGAAAAATATAGAAAATGATTGTAATGCTCTGCACACACAAGCCTTATCGTATCTTTTCTTCTAATACTTTGTCTGCATCCTCTAATCCTAGTCGTTTCAGCACTTCTGATTTCGGTATTCCATTCTCATCCCAGCCAACGAGCGCATAATATTCCTTTTTCGATTCCTCAAACTTGGCTTTGTCAATCTTTTTCCCAGCATAAGGACCAGATGGCAATGGCTCATAGAATCTTGCAGGGTTGTCGTCGTGCACTTTTGGGTCCCATTTGAGGTCAGGTCCGCCCAGAAGCAAAAGTATTCTTTGCAGCTGGAGTATCCTAAGCGCTGATGTCTTGTACCATTCTTTAGGCCCTATTTTCCATCCTGTGACTGCCTTAAAGAAATCCCATATTAGCGCTTCTGACGGCGCAAAAGTGGTGAACCAGCAATAGACGCCTGAGTCGTGAAGAATTATGGCTAACTCACTGTCGCCATGATCAATTGGTACATACGCTATTGAAGTGTGGTCTCCCGCCTGTACAGAGCAGGCGTAAGATATGTCTATTGGATAGTCCTTTCCGCTTCTGATTCCATGGGCTCCAATAGCCATTCCTTTTTCTTGAACCGCATATTGCATCACATCTTTTCTTTTCATTTTCTGTATTTTGAGGGCGGCTCTGTAGGAACCATCTGCTAGTATGTCTCCAATTCCTTCTCGCGCAGCAACTTTCTCAGCTAGTGCAGCGAATGCTTTTGCGTCTCCCCACTTCAACTCTATGCCACCTAAGTCCTCTTTGGTTAGGATGCCTCTCTGATAGAGTTCACCAGCGAACCCCAGCAGATTTCCACACTGTATACCGCAGAGTCCCAAATCATCTATTAAAGATGACAGATAAACCGCTTCTTCCGGGGTGAAAATACCTAGGTTTGTTCCCAAATAGGCTTGAAGTTCATAGTCGGGATTATCTCCTATGGTGCCCTTAAACGAGCCAGCTTTTACCATCGCAATTTTCATGCATGTTACAGGGCAGCCGAAGTCTCCCCAGTATCTTTTTATCCAAACTCTCTGCTCGAATCTGTTCACTCCGAAGCTTTTTTGGTTGTGCCACTCCTCCTGCCAGTTTCTAACAGGCTCAGAGCTGTCTTGAGCACCAACCTCATAGCCTGCGGCGGCTGTTCCCCACCGTCTTAACGAGTCTCCTTTGTAACATTTCCGTGACACTTTTTCTATGAGCAGCTTTACTTTCTCTATATCTTCTACTTCAGGTAGTGGTCCTGTGCCTTTAACTACCAGCGCCTTAAGATTCTTTGAGCCCATTACCGCTCCGTATCCACCGTAGCCGGCGGCATGCGTCCATTTTGTCATCACAGAGGCCATTCTAACTTTGTTCTCTCCAGCGGGTCCTATGTAGAGTATTGCAGGTTCCTTCCAGACGCCATAATGAGGAAATCTTTTTTCGAGTTTTTCCCTACTCTCTTTTGTTAGGGTCTTCAGGGTTTGCTTTCCATTTTTGCCCCAAACATGACTCGCATCGTTAATTTCAATTTGAGAATCTGTAATGAACAGGTAGCTGGGTTTAGCAGCCTTACCCGTGATGATTAAACCATCATAACCCGCGCATTTCAGCTCTATTGGAAACTCTCCAGCAATCGTTGAGCCAACTACACCATTGCTCTGCGGAGACTTCCCGGATACGCAGATTCTGCCTCCTGGAAAGAAACCGGTGAGAGGCCCAGTTAAGACTAAAAGAATATTTTCCGGCCCAAGCGGATCAACAGTTTCCCAGCGAGTTCCTAATCTATCCCATAGAATCTTGGTGGCTAAGCCTCTGCCACCTATATACTGTCTTAAAATGTTCTCGTTGAAGGTTACGTTTTTTATGTTCTCTGTTGAAAGATCAATTTCTAGAAACTTACCTGTGTATCCCCGCATTTTTCAGGTCAACTCCTCTCCAGCTTCTCCGTAGAGATTGATGACTAGGTCTCGTGTTATCTCTTCTGGTGTGCAAGCGTACAGTTTGTATGCGCGGTCACGCTCCGATATTTGTTCGTCTGCTTTAGAAATGATTCTAAGCGCTCCCCATTTTCCTTCCTTACACACTTTTACGCATTGAGGTTTGCCTCCACAAAGGTCACATATCACTGCATAATTCTCAGTGGGATGCATGTGAGGAACTTTGCCTGGGCAGGCGTTGATGCAGATGCCGCAACCCGTACATTTTTCTTTGTCGACTAGAACTGCTTCTGTTTCTTCGCTTACTGATAGAGCGCCTACTGGGCAGGATTCGACGCATGGGTAGTCTTCGCACTGAACGCAGAGATGGGGGACTTCAGCGCCTGGAACGAGCATGAAAATTCGAATTCTTGAAGCTTCGGGCCATATTTTATTTTCATGGAAAAGGGAGCACGCTATCTCACATTTTCTGCAGCCGCTGCATTTCAGATAGTCTCTGACGATCCAGATTCGTTTTTGAGAGCTCATTGCTTATAACCTCTAATAGGAGTCTTACGAAATTTTCCGTTGGTTACATTTAAATCTAATGATAACTTTTTGATTATGAATAGGTGTATGTGATTGGTATCTAAAAAGTTGTTGGAGCTGCTTAATGAGGGAATAGCGCGAGAGCTTCAGGTGTCTATTCAGTATATGTGGCAGCATGTCTTGGTTAGAGGCATCACGATACGTTTTCAAAACTTCTGGTAGGAATGTTTGAGCTTGCGCAACCAGAACTATAATTGCATAGGAGCTTTTTACCAAAATATTCTTTCAGCACTAAATTTTATTTTCCACCACTAAGTCTTGTTTGTCTAACCTTTTTGGAATAATCTTTTGAAGCAAATCCAAAAACTCATTGTCTGTTAATGCGCTTCTGCGGCTTTCAGAAACCTTTTTTACCATTTCCGTGATTTCTTTCAGTTTAGCTTCATCAGGGTTGATGCCAAACTCTTCTAATTTCGCTTTTACCGCGTGAGACCCACTTAACTTTCCAAGAATTAGCTTACGTGTACGTCCTATTAATTCGGGCGGATATGGTTCGTAGGTGACTGGATGCTTGAGAACGGCGTCTTGATGAATACCGGATGTATGGGAAAATATGTTTTCACCCGACACTGGTTTGTTAGGAGCGATTTGTACTTTGGATAACTCTTCTACTATTTTACATAAGCTATGGAGGCTCTTCATATGAAAGTTCTTAATTCCGTAGAAATTGTGTAAGTTGATAATTACTTCTTCTGTTGCGGCGACTCCCGCTCGCTCTCCTAATCCATTCACTGCAGAGGATATGATAGACGCACCTGCTTCCATGGCAGCGAGAGAATTGGCAACAGCCAAACCATGGTCGTTATGACAGTGAACTTCTATGGGAAGATCGGTTATATCTTTGACGGCTGAAACATAATTTCTAATTGTGTGAGGAGTGGCTAAACCAAGAGTGTCAACGATTCTTGGACAATCTACGCCATTTTCAATGACTTTTTTAAACACTGTTAACAAAAACTCTAGGTCTGTTCTTGTGGAGTCTTCGGCGCTATAAGTTATGTATAGTCCTTTCTTTTTGGCATATCTAACGCATTCAACTGCTCTCTTCAAATATTCCTTTCGCGTTAGCCTTAACTTGTGCTTTAGGTGAATGTCTGATGGAGGAAAGCTCATCATAACTCCATAACAGCCGCAATCAGCAACAGCATCAATATCCGATTTTACAGCTCGAGCGAAGCCAAAGACTTCGATGTTTAATCCTTCTGCTACGATGGCTTTAACAGCTCTCATTTCTCCATCAGAAGCGGCGGGAAAGCCAGCTTCAATTCTTTGAACTCCTACTC
>QMYO01000036.1 GCA_003662715.1 Candidatus Bathyarchaeota archaeon
TCTTATCATTGGACACCTCGACACGCAATATTCGCCATCTTTAATGCGGGCGATTGGAGTGAGAGCCTTTACTCTTCCACCAGACAACGTGACAAAATCTTCAATCATAAATGCCACTGAACAAATAACTGCTGTTTCATTGCGTTTATTTCGCATTTCCTTTCCCGCCCTGCAAATAGCGGTTGTGCCTCCGATGATTCCGTTGTTTCGACGTGCTATTTGGTGAACGATGGGGTCTTGATAATTGTGAGCTATTACTCGTGTTTTAGCCATGTTTTTTCACCTAGGAACGTGAACAAATGTATGTGGTGTTTCTTGTTTATCTTCTTAAGCAAGCTTTATAAACGTGATGGATTCCTGTACAATAAGGATAATTCAGTTCCACTAATTATACAATAGGAGGATGAATGATTGAGTAAGTTGTCTCTTTGGGAAGATGTGGTTCAGTCATGTTTAAAATCTGAGGAAGCATTTCGAAAGGCTTTGAAGCAAGCTTTAGAACAAGCCCACATAGACACCAAAACATTCAGTAAGCTTTCCGAAGTCTCAGAAAGCTCTCTTTACAAGATACTCTCTGGGGAAAGAGCCAATCCCCGCCTCTCCACCTACCGAAAGATTGTAAACGCCCTTAAGCAGTTAGAGGGCGCTGAGGAAACTGAACCATTCATCGCCATAATTGCTGCGCGACCCACACTTGACGCTCTAGAAAAGAGATACATACAGATTCAAGGTCACCAGATTAGACTTAAAGAATATGCCGCAACAAGCTTAGAAGAAGTCATAGTTGCAGCTGTTCGAGCACAACAGGAAGGAGCCAAAGCCATCGTTTGCGCTCCCATCGTCAGCACCACTGTTGAAAAGATAGTTAAAGTTCCCGTCTCAGCCTGTCCCGTTGTCCAATGTCGACAACCAATTTTGAAGGCGGCTGAAGCTGCTGCTTCGAAAATATTCTATGAGTAAAAAAGTTTGTGGACGGTTTCGAAAGGTCTTTTATTTAAATAATGCATGAAATATGCTTGGTGAAATGGAAGTGTTGAAGGATTTCAACTTGCTCATCACCACGTCACGGGGAAATGAGGATAACGTTTGTTCTGAAATGTGGTATTTATTGGAAGAAATAGGAGACACGGCTGCCACAGTTGACAAAACAGGGATTACCGGGTTAATAGTAGCCAAAACAGCTTTCAGTCCCTTCGAGATTATTGAGAAGCTTAGAGGCATATTAAAAGAGCGCCCATGGGAGTTCCGTTATACGCTTAGAGTCATACCCATCGAAAAGGTTGTGCGCACGGACCTGAGGGAAATTGAGAGAGCAGCTACTGAGTTAGCTTCTGAAATAAAGGAGAATGAGACGTTCCGTGTAACTGTGGAGAAAAGATTCACTAAGATTTCCTCTAAAGACATAGTGGAGGCAGCGGCGGCAAACATTGAAAGAAAAGTAAACATGACCGCTCCTGACAAAATCGTTCTCATCGAAGTTTTAGGCGGTTTCACGGGTATATCCGTTATAAAGTCCACGGATATTCTGTCGGTGATGAAAGAGAGGATGTGACTTTTATCGCTGGGTTGCTAACAAAGCCACATGCTCAATCACTAGGTTGATCAGCGCCTCCTTTTCGAAACCTTCCTTTTCCAGCTTAGCTTCCAGTTCAAGGTTGGAGATGCCAAACAATCTTTTGATGCCATTAACTTTCTCGCTGGTCAATTCGATAACGCTGTCGTCACGTTCGTCTGACATCAGCGCGGAAACCGTTTCTAGAATTTTATCGGTCTTCTGCCTTGTTTCCGCTATGACAAGAACCGCTATCTCCGATGATTCAGGTTTGATTCCCAGCAGCTCCATGGCTTTATTGATTTGTCGTTGAGCTGAAGCATAAAGAAGCGTTTCAACAGCTATGCTGTTGGAGATGTTTGCTTTGTTTTTGAAAGCATTCAGAGCATTTAAAGCGGCAAAGTACAGGTGTTTCCAATCTGCGATCAGTTTTGCATCAAAAAACTGAACGTGGACATTCTCCAACTTTTTTCGAATCATATCGAAAAAGCCGTTAACATCCCCGATCTTAACGTTTCTGAAACCAGCTATGGCGACGTACATATCAAAATCTTCCAGTTCTCGGATCAAGCCTACTCCTCAAATATCTCTCGGACGAAACGGTCCACCAGCTTTCGATTTAGTCCAGACTGAACCAGTTTCTCCACAGCTTCATCAACAGACTTGCCCCGACTCTTATACTCTTCAAGAACTTGCCTAACAGTTTCTTTTCTTTCCCATGGGAAGACAATCCAGCGGCTTGTTTCCTTTGCATACCAGTCTGGAACCACAATGCTCCATGGCTTATAATAGATTGTCATAATCTTCACTTCAGTTGCACCCTGCTCCTCTAGATGCGACTTCACAAGACGAAGGCTCTTACCTGTATCAGCCACTTCATCTACGATGAGAACTTTCTTACCTGCTACAGATGTAGAAACGGGCTGTGTTATCACGGGATCACTTTTAGTTTTAGCAACTCCCAGATAGAATTCAGCTCTGACATTTGCAAGTTCTGGGTTTTCAAGCAGGTCAGATATTATTCGCGCTGGAGGCCATCCGCCACGGGAAACACCTACGATCACGTCGGGTTTGAAGTCGCTTTCTTGAATTTTTTTAGCGAGATTTAGTAGCGCCTCGTAGATTTGTTCCCACGAGGGGATTTCAAACTCTAACTTTTGGCTCAAACTGTTTTTCTCTCCAAGGGAAGCGAAAATAGTAGAATGGTGAAGTGATTTAAGCCTTGTCGCTTTAGCATGTGGATAGGGGTTATTTTGTGCTTACGATTTTTGGGCGCATGAATTTGGCGCAGCTGGAACATTTTCGTCGGGAAAGTGTTCGAACTTTGGGATAACCCATAGATTCTAGGTGTGCTTTTGATAATGATTCTCTCCATTGATTCTTGCAGAAGGGGCATTCGAGTATGGCAGATACTTCTTCAACAACGGTGACTCTTTCTCTTCTACCAACTAGGATTGCGACGCCTCCGATTAGCAATATGACCCCTAAGACCGTGTAGTATATTAGCTGCAGTTCTATGGGTCCAATTCCTAGGGTTGTATTAAAAAGAGAAGTGTTGAGGGCTGAGATAATGTTTGAAGAGCTGTAAACTTTATCTTGCCACGTCTTCCATACCACGATAAGCAGCATCAGTGCCCCTATAATACAGAGCGCTAAAGCTATGGTGTAACCAGGCTTTTTCTTTAAGATTGTTCTCCGCATATAGCATCAACAATAGTTTGACGAGATTTGTTTATTTATTTTGTGAACAAATAATAGCGATTTAATTTTAAAACGTCTTAACGCCCAGTAATTTCAGTCATTCTTTCAACTGCTTTGCGCGCCTTTTTCATAATTGCCTTAGGCAAAGTTACTCTGGGCTCTTCATTTTTTAGCGCCAGATAAATCTTCTCCAACGTGTTAAGTTTCATGGCGCTGCATACGGCTTCTGAATACGCTGGAATGTACTCTTTTTCAGGATGTTCTCTTTTCATTCGGTCGATGAGTCCAGTTTCGGTTGCAATCACAAATTCTTTTTTCGGCGATTCTATGGCATAACGATACATTTGGCTTGTGCTTCCAATGAAATCGGCGATGCGCTGCACTTCTGGTACACATTCTGGATGCACCAGCACCTCCGCGTTTGGATGCTGCTCCCTTGCAAGAAGGATGTCTCCCTCTGAAAACAGCCTATGAACGTAACAAAATCCATTTTTGGGTATGGGAATAATCTCTTTATCAGTGTGTTGCTGAACATACCATGCCAAGTTGCTGTCTGGACCAAATATAACTCGTTCTTCGTCTAGGCTGTTTACAACTTGAACAGCATTTGAGGATGTGCAACACACATCGCACATTGCCTTAGTCTCTGCCCGAGTATTAACATATAACACTACTATCGCATTGGGATGTTTTTTCCTCGCTAATTTAACTTCTTCAGCTGGAAGCATCGTTGCCATGGGACAGAACGCATTCTTATCAGGAATCACCACTTTCTTGTCTGGGTTCAGTATCACTGCACTTTCAGCCATGAAGTTCACTGCTGAAAAAATTAGAAGCTCCGCATCCTTTTCTTGCTGGGCTTTTCGACAAAGTCCAATGCTGTCTGCAATGTAATCAGCGATTTCCTGTATCTCTGGGCGCTGATAGTTGTGGGCAAGCAAGAGTGCACGCTTTTCATTTTTCAGTTTAAGGATTTTCTCTGCGAGCTGTTTCTGTTGTTTATTCATATGTTGCCACTTCGAAGTATCAAAGTTCAAACACCCGCGAGAATAATAAACGTTACTATCTGGAAGCTCCGATTGCCTCTCAACCCAGCTTAGAGAGAAGTCTAAGAGATGGAAGATGCTACCCTCAGACGGTCACATTTCACGCCAGTTCTTGCAATGCCCTTAAGCGCTTCACTATGTTAGGATGCGTTGAAAGAATCTCCGCTATTCTGTCAAGCGTAGTCACTTTTCGTCTAAGAAGCCCCTCAACAAGTTTCTGATCAGACGTGAATGCGCTCGCTTGAGCAATAGCCGCTGAGTCTGCCTCGGCACGATCTGGGTCCGAAATGAAGAGAGATTTGAATGAGCTGAAGCCGCTCACATCTTTGCGAACTCTCTTCATCCTCTTGGAGGAATGCACTATTTTTGCTAAGCCCTCAGAGAGTTTGCGTGGTCCGTCTTCCACAATGCTGGCGCTGTGGCGATCAGCATAATATTCACGCAGACGGCTTAGGTAGAGAGTGAATATTGTGAGAATCCAGTAGAGGAGCATGCTCGCCATGCCTATTGCTAAGGCTCCGCCGCTGCCTCTTTCGTCTCTGCGTCCAAACATGGAAGAGAGGAGCATGGAGTAGCCGATGAAGTAGAATATTGCGGGTAAGATGGAAACAAACATCATCACTTGAACGTCTCTATGCTTCAGGTGACCAAGCTCATGTCCAATCACTGCCTCAACTTCCTCATCTTCCAGCGTTTCTAACAGTCCAGTTGTCACCGCCACTCTGGTTCCAGCTATAGGTGAGCCATAGGCGAAGGCGTTGGGTACAGGAATGTTTGCCAACATGAGTTTTGGTGTTTTGATGCCGCTTTGTCTGCTTAAATTCTCCACCATTGCGTACAGCTTTGGGTTTTCTGATCTTGACACTTTTCGTACACGGTACATGGCGTCTATGAGGTAGGGGGCGAATAGCCATTGAGCGATGTTGAAGAGTACGACGAAGATGATCAGTGTTAGGAGACTGAATGCGCCGGTTAGGCTGAGGAGAAATGTGAAGAATAGAGTAGAGAGCCCTATTATGATGGCTAGTGTTCCGAGCATGGAGAATCGTAGCTTCCATAGGCTCATTCACTCATCCCTCAGAAGTTTGATGAAAAGAAATAACTTATAAACTTTTAGTGCCGTTGTCACTGCTAACTCTTAGGAGCCCTTTTTCTAAACTAAAACCATAAACCTGTACAAATGTCATATCGCTTTGTGACACGGTAAGATAGAGTCACACGTAAAACCGTGGCAGTTTATCTTTCTAACACGAAAACCTTCTCGTGCGGAACCTTCGCTGGAATACGCCCAAGCAACATTTTCTCACCATACCTTCTACTCAAACCTATAGGCTCAAGCTGTTCAGCAAGCGTCAAAGCTGCTTCCAACCTCTGATTTGTCCCAGAGTATATAGTCAATAACGGATCGCCCTTTTTCACTTGGTCCCCAAGCTTCGCCCTTAATAAAACTCCTGCACCCTTTTCTTTCGGCGCCCCCGCTGCCCTAGCTATCTGAGCGACTGCCACGTTGTTAATCCACACCACCCGACTGCTAATATTTGAGACGATCTGTGTTGTTTTATCTCCAACCTCTATGTCATCAGGTGTAACTTCTGGGTTTCCTCCTTGTGCGGCAATTATCTCCCGAAACTTTCTCTCAGCTTTGCCAGATTTAAGAAGAGCTTGTGCAGCATCTTTTCCATCCTTAATACCCATCATATCAAGAAGAATGCCCGCCAATTCCGTTGCTTTATTCACCAAATCAAAAGAACCATTACCTTTTAGAGCCAAAAGAGCTTCTCTAGCCTCTAGAGCAGGTCCCACAGCGAAGCCCACTGGTTGCTCACCAAAAGTTACTGCGCATTGCACTTGCATATTAAGACGCTTACCCAATTCTATGAAGTCTCTAGCGGAAGAGTGAGCTTCTCCAACCGTCTTTATTTTAGCTCCTCTTCCAGCGGGAATATCTATCACAACGTATTCTGCACCTATAGCTTTCTTCTTACTAATAATTGACGGAAGAAGAAGCGGGTCTATTGACAAGGGATACTCCACTTGGATGAAAAGATCATCTGCAGGGGCAAGGTCCAATGCGCCTCCCCACGCCAAACAAGCATTAGTTTTGTTGACCACCCGCTCTATTTCCTCCATAGCCAGATTGACAGGACATAAAACTTCCACTCGATCCGCTGTTCCTGCCGGCGAAGTGATTGCTCTTGATGATGTTTTAGGTATGATGAAACCTGCTGCCGCAACTATTGGAACAATAAGAAGTGTAGTTTTGTCGCCTGGAACTCCTCCTATGCTGTGTTTATCTAAAACTGGACCTTTATTCCAGTGAAGAGTCTTTCCTGTTGCCACCATGGCATTTGACAGAGCTTCGGCTTCATCTATGCTCATGCCCCATATTTGTAGGGCTGTGACGAAAGCTGCGAGTTCAACGTCGCTTAGATGGCGTTCCACTACATCTTTAATAATTTCCATCATTTCGGGTCTTCGAAGGCGGTGTCCTAAAATTTTGTTTCGTATGTATCCTAGGGATTCAGGTCTTTCTGCAGGTTGAACTTCAACTGATTCTCCAGAGCGAATGTTTAGCACATTGCGGACTTCATCGTATAGCCCTAGTGTTTTTCGGGGGAAAGTTGTTGCGACGTTGACGATTGCTATTGCGCTTTTTCCCCGATATTTGATTATTATTCTGTCAGAAGGATGGATTCCTAGGTGACTTGCGTATTCGTCATCCATTATTACGGTAGGTTTTCCAGATTCGATGCCTAGAAGTTTGACTTTCAGCTTCATCTGGTTTATTCTCCGTTTACGCTAAATTGAAAACTATTAAATCGCTCCGTGGTGAAAAAAGTTTGGGAGGAAATACAATTGAGATATAGAGATTTTGTTGACCTAACGTATAGACCAAGCGAAAATGACCTTGTATGTGATTTCTCAGTTGAAACATATGATGATGACTTCGTAAAAATGGTGGGTGGGGTGGCTGCGGAGAGTTCCATAGGAACATGGACAGAGCTTACAACAATGAAAGCCTACGTGAAAAAGTTGCATGCCATCGTCTTTGACATTAATGGAGGTTCTGTGCGCATTGCATATCCAATTGATTTATTTGAGCCGGGTAACATGCCGAACATATTGAGCAGCATTGCTGGGAATGTTTTTGGCTTAAAAGACTTGAAAAATTTGCGGCTTAATGATGTGCATGTGCCTGAAGAGTTAGTGGCAAGTTTTAAAGGTCCAAAATATGGCATAGCGGGAATTCGCAAGTTAGTTGATGTACATGACAGACCTTTAATTGGAACTATAATAAAGCCGAAGCTGGGTTTAAACCCTAAAGACCATGCTGAAGTGGCTTTCAACGCTTGGGTTGGAGGATGCGACATAGTTAAGGATGATGAGAACCTTAGCAGCCAAAAATTTAATCCATTCGACGACCGTGTTGTAAAAACTTTGGAATATCGAGATAAGGCTGAAGAGCAGACGGGTGAAAAAAAGATTTACATGCCTAACGTAACTGCTGAAACGAACGAGATGATAAAAAGAGCACAGTTCGTAGCAGATCAAGGCGGAGAATACGTTATGGTTGATATCTTAACCTGCGGCTTCTCGGCATTACAGACCTTAAGAAATCAAGATTTAGATTTAGTTCTCCACGCTCACCGAGCGGGTCACGCAGCATTTACAAAAAATCCGAAGCATGGTATCGCTATGCGGGTGATTGCAAAGCTTTCTAGGATTATTGGAGTTGACCAGCTTCACGTTGGCACTGCTGTGGGCAAGATGGCAGAGACCAAGGAAGAAGTGTTGATAAACTGTGAGGCTTTAAGAGGAAAAATGAATGGGCTGAGAAAGGTTATGCCCGTTGCATCTGGCGGTCTCCATCCAGCCCTGGTTCCTTCATTGATTGGTTTGTTTGGAATTGATTTTGTTATCCAGGCTGGGGGAGGCATACATGGACATAAGCATGGAACAGTGGCTGGTGCAAAGGCTATGAGGCAGGCGGTTGATGCCACGGTGGAACACATAGAACTTGAGGAGTATGCTGAGACTCATAGTGAACTGCAAAGCGCATTGGAAACTTGGAAATAACTTTCAGATGAATATCCATGGGTATTTTTTTCTTACCACCTCAAGCACTGAGTGAGGCGATATTATTCCTTCTTCACATATTATTCCGTGAATGAATTTTCGTCTTGTTATGTCAAACGCTGGGTTTCTAATTTCTATATTTGATGGAGCATCAGCCCATATCTCCTTTGGGTTTCGCTCTTCAATTTTTTCATACTCACCATACACAGTGGAGGGGTCAAATTTCAGCAGTTCCGAGACCACATAGAAAGGTGTTCTCGCTTCGTTGGCTGCTAAAGCAACTAAGCTTGTTCCTATTTTGTTAACTACATTGCCTTCTGAAGTTATTGCGTCAGCGCCAACCATTACTAGGTCAACTTTGTTCATGAAAAATCTAACAGCGGAATCTACAATCATGGTTGTTTTGATGCCTAAGTCAATCAACTCTTGCGCCGTGATTCTTCCCTGAAAAAGAGGTCTCGTCTCAGTGCATATTACTTCGAATTGTTTTCCTTCTTTTTTTGCTCTTTCAAACAGGTAAGTAACCGTGGATGAGTGGCAGTGAGTCAAAATCCGGGAGTGAAATTTGATTCTTTTAGACCCTATCTCGGCGATTCTTTCTTTTGAGGTTTCTAGGTTTTGCAGAAACCTACTTGAAACTTGGTGAACAAGGTTGGCTAGTTCTTTTGGATTCTTCTCCTTGCTTTTTTCCACTTCATATATAATGTGTCTAACAGCATTCCGCATCAGCGGCTCAGTTTCTCGTGAGCTAAAAAGGACATCTCTAGCTTTGAATAATTCTTTCATGAATTGAGGTTTATTCTGTGCTCTCGATTTTTTTGTTAACTCTTCAATTGCTTTTATGGCGGTTATTGCAACGTTTCGGGCTCCCTGAACCTCCAGTGTTTTTATACGTTTAGCCGCCAACTCAACCGCTGTGGTCATTATTATTAAACTCCTATTTTTACTGTCTAAACAGAAAAAGAGAAAACTGTCCTTTTTAAGTTATAGTAGGAGCTAGGGGCAGCTAATTTCCTAAGACACAGACTGTTTGGATTGAATGAGTCGCATAGTGGCACATATGCGTTTTTATGTGCTGCTTTTTAAGTTTCTTCGGACGATTCTGATAAAGCTTTATGTTCAAAACCAAGAACTCCGCTTATGCTAGTAATCACTTGGCGTACTTTTAATGTGGCATTCGTCAACACCGTCATTGGTCTTTCAAATCTGTTTGCAAAGAATTTGTCGTCAAGTTTTGATATTTCCTGTTGAATCGCCATCAGTCTATCCTTTAATTCAGCGACATCCTCTTCAATTGCATAGAAACCATGTATTCGTATGAAGTAAACAATCAATTGTGGCACTGCGGAATATCCTGCAACCAGCACGTTCTTCCTTACGGCATCTGGAACTATCTCTGAGGATAAGTCCACCAATGAATCTGGTATCGCCATGACCGCACATGGAAGCGTATTTTGTGGGTCTATGTATTGACAAACCTCCTCCACCTTCTTTCTAAGCGCGTTTCTTATATTTTTCCTGAGTACATCTCTATCTTTATCGGGTGTTTTTTCATCAAAAAGAGCTTCGACATCCCGTGTAGCAACGACCTTTGAATCTATTGCTAGAAGTTTTCCATCAGCGAACACAACACAGTACTCCACCACATTACTTCCTATAGGCACATTTTCCCTAACAAGTCCGATTTTCATAAGTTCGTTCATCATATTTCGGAGATAATTCTCTCCCGACCTCCCTTTTTCGTAGGAACCAATCATGATATTATACATACGTCGAGTGAGAGCTTCCGTTTCCTCGTATTTTTTACTTAGCGTCTCTATTTTCGTTGCTTGTGCGCTAATATTTCCGATTGATTGACTCAGAGTCCCGATATTTTGCTGGAGGGCAGTTGCAA
>QMYO01000037.1 GCA_003662715.1 Candidatus Bathyarchaeota archaeon
ATCTACGGGGATGGCGTTGCTGTAGAGACCTAGCTTTTCTGGCGCAAATCCCAACGCTAGACCTAAGAGCTGCACGTAATGTAGCACTGGAATGTTAAAATCAATGCCTAACTTGTTTCGGATATCCACTTGCCCTCTATCGAACTGAAGGTGACAAAAGGCGCAAGGTGTGATTATGCATTCTGCACCCGCTTTCTTTATGTTCTCCAGCTTTTCTTTAGCCATATCTAACGAAACATCTGGATTGCTAGCTTTCACTCCTCCTCCAGCTCCACAGCACATCATTTTGTCACGATAAGGAATACTCTTCGAGCCTAACGCCTCAACCAGTTCATCCAGAAACTTGGGGCGTTCAGTGCTTTCAACCGTTCGATACTTTGTTGGTTTTAACAGGTGGCAACCATATTGAATTGCAGCGTTCAGGTTCAGAGGTTTTTTTACAAGTCCTCTTAATTTCTCTGGCCCGATTTCAGAATAAACAATTTCTACGAAGTGTTTCACGTTAATGGTGCCTTTGAACTCTTTGTTGAAATTGTGCAGAATCTGGTTCACTTCATCGCGTTTTGAGGACTCAGCCTTTAAAATTTCGTTTGCTTCCTTCAAGGAACTATAGCAACCATTACAGAGCGTCACAATGTCGGCGCCCAATGTTTCTGCTATAACAAGGTTTCGAGCTGCTAAAGCCAGCCATGTAGGCTGATGGAAAGACTTGAACACACCTGGCGCTGGACAACAAGACGCCCCTTCCATGTCTTTAAGCTCAATTCCAAGCGTTGGCGCAACATTTCGCATAGCTAATTCAATTCCTGGATAGCGGTTAGGAATTACGCAACCAAGAAAAAACGCATACTCCATCTAGTTCACCAACTTATTCCTTTTTAAAACCGACCAGTTTGTCGAAGCTTGTTTTCTTAGTGATCTCTTGAACCTCATTAAGGGCTTCTTTAGACTTGTGCGTGGTCGGCGGAACCTCACTGAGGCCTAGGCTCACTCGCAACTTTCGGTTTTCTTCATTAATAGGAACAGCGTGCCCATATTTTATGACGAAGCTTGAAACCATTTTGTGCCGATCAAGCATGTGCCCAGCTTCAGCTGCCATAGTTCTCAAAGCTAAAATAACGTCTGTCGGATCGACTCCTCTAGGGCATCTTTCTAGGCAAGTGTAGCAGGTTGTGCATAACCAAAGGTCTTTGTCGGAAAGAACTTCTTCTCGAAGACCCAACAGCGCCCTCCGTATTAGTTGGCGTGTGCGAAAAGCGGTTCTTCGTCCAGATGGACAGCTGGCAGTGCATGTGCCACATTGAATGCAAAGATTTATTTTTTCGCCGCCAGCTTTCGCCACAGCCTTAGCAAATTCCATATCTAATTTGGCTAATTGAATAATATCGTTTTTGAGTTCAGTCATAATTTAAGCCTCTATTTTTTCTATATGAAAGTGTAAATGTGAATCAACATTTTTGTTTTGAGAAGTTTAACAGACTAATGCTTCATTTATAAGCCTTTTGAGCCTCATGGAAACAAACACCTCAAAAAATTGGAAATATATTAATACTTCAGTAATCTCTAGGGAACTTCCTAAAAGTTTCAAAGAACAAATGGTCCGTTTGAGGAAGCAAAAATGGCGCAAGAAGAGGCTAAAGTAGGAGTGTACATTTGCCACTGTGGAGGAAACATCAGCGACACCGTGGACGTAGAGAAGGTGAAAGAAGCCGCAGCTAAATTCAAAGGAGTGGAAGTTGCGGAAACATATGAATACATGTGCAGTGATCCGGGACAGGAAATGATAATAAAGGGAATAAAAGAACATGGACTTAACAGAATTGTGGTAGCATCCTGCTCTCCACGAATGCATCTTGAAACTTTTAGGCAAACGCTAGAATCAGCAGGTTTGAACGCATATTTCCTTGACATGGCGAACATTCGGGAACAGTGCAGTTGGGTTCATGATGATAAGGAGGCTGCGACGGCTAAGGCTATCGATCTTGTTCATGGAGCAGTGGAACGTGCCCGTTATTTAGCTCCTTTAGAGCCAAAGAGCATGCCGGTGAAGCAGGATATTCTAGTGATCGGAGGAGGCATCGCTGGCATAATTGCCTCCCTTGAATTGGCTGATAAGGGCTATCAGGTTTATTTAGTTGAGCGAAATCCGAGCATTGGAGGCCACATGGCGCAGCTAAGCAAAACCTTTCCAACCCTTGACTGCTCGCAGTGTATCCTCACGCCTAAGATGGTGTCAGCTGGACAGCATCCCAATATCAAGATCATCACTATGGCTGAGCCAGCGGCTGTTGAAGGAGCGCCTGGCAACTATCGGGTTTTAATAAGGCAACGCCCGCGGTTTGTGGATGCATCTAAATGCACGGCTTGTGGAGAATGTGCAAAGAAGTGCCCAGTTAAGGTTCCAAGCGAGTTTGAAGCTGAATTGATGGAGCGAAAGGCTATTTATACTCCGTTTAGGCAAGCGGTCCCTAAAACCTATGTGATAGACACTGAACACTGCTTATACTTCACGAAGGGAGTTTGTAGGATTTGCGAAAAGTTCTGTCCTGCCCATGCCATTGATTTTGACCAGAAAGAAAAAACCATTGAGTTAGATGTGGGTGCTATTGTTGCTTGCACTGGATTCGAGCAGCTTGACCCGAGAAGACTTGAGGAGTTTGGTTATGGTTTGCATCCAGACATTGTAACCAACCTTCAGTTTGAGCGGCTCATGTTGCAGGGTATACATAAGCCATCTAACGGAAAGGTGCCGAAGAAAGTGGCTTACGTACTCTGTGTGGGTAGCCGTATGATGAATACTGACAGAGGAGTTGAACATTGCTGCAAAATAGGATGTATGGCTGCAATTAAGCATGCTATGCTATTTCAAAAAGCTGTTCCAGACGCTGAACCATGGATATTTTACACAGACATAAGAGCGGATGGAAAAGGCTACGAAGAATTCTATGCTACAGCTCAAGACCATAACGTGCGGTTCGTTAGAGGAAGAGTGGCAGAAGTAATTCCAAACGGGGAAAAACTGTTGGTGAGAGCTGAAGACACCATGCTTGGAAGAGACATTGAAGGAGAATTTGACCTTGTTGTACTTAGCACAGGCATCCTTCCACATCCCACCAGTTATGAGTTAGCTCGAAAACTAGGAATACAAGTCGGCTCAGACGGATTCCTCCTAGAAAGACACTACAAGCTTAGGCCAGTGGACAGCCAACGCGACGGCGTTTTTATTGCTGGATGCGCTGTGAGCCCTAAAGATATTAGAGAAACAACTCTGGAGTCAATGGCTACAGCCTCTAGGGTTGCAACTTTTGTGGGCAAAGGTGAGATATCCATACCGCCAGAAGTGGCTTACATAATTCAAGATAAATGCAACACCTGCGGCGAATGCATAGAAGTCTGCCCTGTAGCGGCAATAGAAAAGTCACCGAATGGCATAATAGTTAACCCAATCTCATGTGTTGGATGTGGAATATGCGTGCCCGTATGCCCCCAATGGGCAATTGACCTTAACCACTGCACTGAGGCACAGTTAATGGCGCAGATTCGCGGAGTATGTGAAAGCAAAACTTCACCAAAAATTGTTGCCTTTATAGGAGGAGACACAGCCTACGGATCTGCGGATTTGGCTGGGCAAACGAGAGAGTCTTATTCTCCAAACATTGAGATAATTGGAGTGCCAAGTGTTGGAAGGATTGGTCTCAAACATGTGCTTCAAGCTTTTGCCTATGGAGCTGACGGCATCATATTCGTGGAGGGAGATGACAGCGTTTTCACTGAAGAAAAAATGAGAGAACACGTTATTCAGCTAAAGAAGGAGCTAAGTAAATACGGCATTAAATCCTTACGTTTACTTTCAATTAGAACAACCCTTCCTCAATACCATAAAATACTGAACATATTTAGTACTCTTAATGAAAGGATTTCGAAATTAGGACCAGTCTCAGAGGATGTACGTTCAAAAATAATGAAACAATTAGCCACAGCATAACAAGAAGTACCAATAGGCAATAATAAATAGCGATATAATTATTTTTTAGGTAAAATGAGAAGATAGAGAAACTCTTTGATTAACTCAACACGTTAAAAGATACATCTACGTGACGATTGTTATTTTCCGCATTTTTACGCATACCGGTTTATGAACGAAAAATATCAAGTTCCCCCCGACAAATTATTCAGATTTCTTTGAAGCTAGCTACAAGAGACTATATTTTGGGACTCACTTCTAAACTTAGCAAAACATACAGAGATACAAAACGATCTATATTATTTCTATAAAAAAAACGTACCGTTAAACTTAAGTTTAAGAAGTTAGATGTATCTATTCTTTCCTTTAAGAAAAAAATCTTAACATAAATGGGTGATAAATTGGAAAAACTGAAATTTGCCTTCTACTGGGCAGCCAGCTGCGGAGGTTGCGAAATAGCCGTACTGGACATAAACGAAAAAATCTTAGACGTCGTCGCGAAAGCAGACATAGTCTTCTGGCCAGTGGCTATAGACATCAAATACAAAGATGTAGAAGCATTTCCAGACAAATACATAGACGTCTGTTTCTTCAACGGCGCCATAAGAACCGAAGAGAATGAACACATGGCCAAGCTTCTGAGAAAAAAATCTAAAATCCTAGTAGCTTTTGGTTCGTGCGCTTGTGACGGGTGCGTCGTAGGTCTTGCAAACCTCTGGAACAAAGAAACAATTTTTGAAAGAGCATACTCTGAAACACCGTCGACTAAAAACCCTGAATCGGTGACACCGAAAACTTCCATTAAGATTAAAGAAGGAGAGCTGGAACTACCGGAATTTTATGACACCGTAAAAACTCTAGCCCAAACCGTAGACGTCGATTATTTCCTTTCAGGATGCCCACCACCCATTCCTTGTATAATTCAAGCTCTCGAAGCAATATTCAGCAATAAGTTGCCCCCAAAAGGATCAAGCCTCTTGCCAAACAAGTCCATTTGCGATGAATGCCCAAGAGAGAAAAAGGATAGAAAACTTTCGGAAATAAAGAGAATTTACGAAATCGAAGATGACTTTAAAACGTGTTTTTGGGATCAAGGAGTAATCTGTATGGGTCCAGCTACACGAGCAGGCTGTGGCGCTCAATGTCCAAATGTAAACATACCTTGTACAGGTTGCGATGGTCCAGGTCCACAAGTGAAAGATCAGGGAGCCGCCGCCGTCAGCGCACTTGCGTCCATTTCCACTAATCCTGAAGTCATCAATCAAGTTGTGGATCCGATTGGAACTTTCTACAAGTATTCTTTGGCTCATTCTATTCTCCGAAGGAAGGTGAAAAAATGAAGGAAATAATCATAGACCCCATCACAAGATTGGAAGGCCATGGAAAAATCACCATATTCCTAAATGACGAGGGAAACGTGGAAAACGCCTACTTCCAAGTTCCAGAACTGAGAGGGTTCGAGCGGTTCTGTGAAGGAAGAAGGGCTGAAGACTTACCTATCATAACTACCAGAATCTGTGGTGTTTGCCCAGTTGCGCATCATATGGCAGGTGCAAAAGCATGCGACGCCGCTTTCAATGTGGAGCCGACGGAAACCGCTAAGAAGCTGAGAGAACTGGAGTACTGCGCCTATTTCATCTATGATCACATATTGCACTTCTACTTTTTAGGTGGACCAGACTTCGTTGTAGGGCCGGATGCGCCTCCAGCGAAAAGAAACATTCTTGGAGTGATAGAGAAAGTTGGCTTGGATATCGCTAAAGAGGTGATTAAGCACAGAGCCTATGGACAAAAAATAACAGGTATACTTGGAGGCAGACCAACTCATCCTGTAAGTGCTTTGCCCGGCGGTATGGCAAAGGCTTTGTCTGAGGAGGAGAGGCAGGAAATTGAAAAAATGGTTAGAAGCTGCGTTGAGTTCGCAAAATTCTCTTTGAAGCTCTTCGACGATGTAGTTCTCAAAAACGTTGACTACGTAAACTTGATTAAAAGTGAACCCTACACCTTAAAGACCTATTACATGGGAACTGTTGACAAAAACAACAAAGTAAACTTCTATGACGGTGATGTTCGAGTAGTTGATCCGAAAGGAAAGGAGTTTCTGAAGTTTACTCCTTCAGAATATTTGGATGTCATTGAAGAACACGTTGAACCATGGACCTACGTTAAACTACCATACCTCAAAAACGTTGGATGGAAAGGCTTAGTAGCGGGACCAGATAGCGGCATTTACCGAGTAGGGCCTCTTGGAAGACTGAACGCTGCAGATGGCATGGCAACACCTATGGCGCAGGAAGAGTACGAAAGGATGTACAAGACTCTCGGGGGCAAACCTGTTCACGCCACTTTGGCTTTCCACTGGGCTCGATTAATAGAGCTTATGTACGCAGCGGAGCGGGCCTTAGAATTAGTTACAGATAAGGAAATAACAAACAAGGATATCAGAAATAAGCCTGGAAAACCCGGCGAAGGAGTTGGCATAGTTGAGGCTGCAAGGGGCACTCTAATTCATCATTATATATTGGATGAAAAAGCCTTAGCCAAAAAAGTCAATTTGATTGTGGCCACAACCCATAACGCACCGGGCATTTGTATGTCCATAAAAAACGCTGCAAAAGGTCTTATACGTAATGGCAAAGTTAGCGATGGGCTACTGAACATGGTGGAGATGGCCTTCAGAGCTTATGACCCATGTTTTGCTTGTGCCACCCACTTTGCCATCGGTGAGATGCCTTTGGAAGTTAAGATTTACGATAGTGAAAAGCGATTGTTAAAAACAATAAGAAGGTGAGGGATTAAAAATGGATGAAGTTAAAGTTGGAGTATTCCTATCCGACTGTGGAAAACAGCTCTCTGAAACCTTGGATTTCAACGCTCTAGTCAATTATGTGAAAGATATTTCAGGTGTAGTTCTTGTTGAGAGAAACAGCGAGTTTTGGCGTGGCGAAGGATTACGAACTATTGTAGACGCTGTTAAAAACGGAAAAATAAACAGAGTTGTCGTTGCAGAGAGTCTTCCGAAGTTAAGCGAAGTGAACATCGTCCAAGCAGTTGAAGAGGCAGGTCTTAACCCCTATTTGGTGGAAGTTATCGATTTAAAAGACCACTGTGCCTGGCCTCATCGGGAAACACCATCAGAAGCAACAGAAAAAGCCAAAGCTATGCTTCTAGCTGCCATCGAACGCGCCAAGCTTCTTGAACCCATAGAGAAACTTGAGTTTCCAGCTCTCAAATCTGCTTTAGTCATAGGTGGAGGAATAGCTGGCATGCAAACAGCTGTAGATTTAGCGGATTTAGGATTCGAAGTGAATCTGGTTGAAAAAGCACCGTTTCTAGGCGGCTTGGCTGCTCGTGCGGGCAGATTCTTCCCAACTGATGACTGCGCAATTTGTATACAGTCTCCGGCTTCAGATGTGAAAACTATCACCCATACCTCTCGAAAGTGTGTATACCGTTCTGGCTTCAGTGAAATCCCAAACCTAAACATACTAACAAATTCAAAAGTTGTGGCTGTTGAAGGGGTTCCTGGGAACTACAAGGTTACAATAGAGAAGAAACCAAGATACGTTAATGAACTGAAATGTGTTCGATGCGATCTGTGCACTACCGTTTGTCCCGTGGAAGTGCCAGATGAATATAATGCAAAGCTGAAAACTCGCAAGGCAATTTACATGAACATTCCGAACGTTCATCCGCCAGCCTACGTCATTGATGAAAGCGTCTGCAAATTCCATGACTGCGCTAAATGCGTTGAGGTTTGTCCCACAAACGCCATCGAATTGGATCAGAAAACTGAGCGAATAACCCTAAACGTAGGCAGCATTATAGTGGCTACTGGTTTCCAGGAGTATGATTCCAGCGTTATAAAAGAGTACCATTATGGCGATTATCCAAACGTCATAACCAATCTTGAACTTGCAAGAATGATTGATGGTTTCGGTCCTACTGGCGGAGCGATTATTAGACCTTCAGACCGTAAACCTGCCAAGAAAATCGTTATGATACAATGCGTTGGTTCGCGAGATAGACGTTACAATCCCTACTGCTCAAGCATCTGTTGTATGATTTCATTGAAACATGCCTCGTTGATCAAATCAGCCTATCCTGATACGGACATCACTATATGCTATATAGACATAAGAACCACTGGAAGAGAACATGAATATTATTACGAACGAGCTAGAGAGATGGGAATAAAGTTTGTCAAGGGTAGACCAACCGAAATCTCGCTGGACCCAGAGACGGGCAGATTAATCGTTGATGTTGAGGATGCTCTTCTGAAAAGATTCTTAGAATTAGACGCTGACCTAGTAGTGTTGGCTCCAGCTATGGTGCCCGCTGAAGGCACCAAGGAGCTTGCTGAAATTCTAGGTCTTGAGTTAGATGAAGATGGATTCTTCAAGGAGTACAATGCCAAACTGAGACCTACAGAAACCAAGCTGAGAGGGATATATCTCTGCGGAGGAGCAACGTTTCCAAAGGATGCGCCGACGACTTCTCTGCATGCTCACTCCGCTGCTATAAAGGCTGCAAAGTTCTTGTCCACTGGCAAGATAGTTAAAGATCAAAGAACCGCCATAGTCAATGAAGAATATTGTGGTGACTGTGAGTTCTGTCCCGTTACATGTCCTTACGGCGCGATAAGTTTAGTGCCAACAACTGAAGGACACTTCGTTGCTCGGGTATCTGATTTGCTGTGTGAAGGATGTGGTGTTTGCGTGGGAACCTGTCCTCTTAACGCTATTGAGCTTAGGCATTCGAGGCCAAACCAGATGTTGGCTCAGATGAAGGCACTTATGTCTGTAAATGGAACATCGAAGCCTTTGGTTCTAGCTATCTGCTGTTCTGAATGCGGTCACACTGCCGTAGACTCTTCGGGTATGGCTATGATGCGGTATCCAGCTAACGTCAGGGTTATGAAGGTTCCTTGCACGGGCATTCTACAAGTTCATCAGTTTCTGGAGGCCTTTAAAGTGGGTGCTCAAGGAGTGATGGTTGTAGGATGTAAAAGTGATGGTTGCCACTATGAAGTAGGTAGCCAGAAAGCTCAAAAGAAGGTGGAACTCGCCAAAATGTTGCTGAAAGAATATGGTATAGAGCCAGAGAGGTTGGAGATGTTCAACATGGTATTTATCGAAGGAGACAAATTCGCAGAGGCAGCGCAAATGATGACTGAAAGATTAGAAAAGTTGGGTCCACTTCAATTAATGGGAGGTTCCTAGAGGAGCGTGAAATTAAAATGGAATATGTAAGAGCGGAAAAAACAACCAACCTAACATTCTCTAACATGATTACGAGTCGCTTAGGCGGCGAAACCATAACTCTATGCTACCAGTGTGGAACATGCGCTAGCAGTTGTCCAGTGGCCAAACTCACCCCACGTTTTAATCCTAGAGAACTCATCAAGCTATCGCTCTTAGGAGAAAAAGATGAAGTAATTTCAGGCGACGCCATATGGCTATGCTGCTCATGTTATAACTGCCAAGAAAGATGCCCTCAGAAGGTTGAAATAGCTGACGTGATATATGCATTGAGAAACATCGCTTTAGAAGAAGGCTACATCCCAAATATTTATTCAGAGTTTGCATCAGCCCTCTTGAATGACGGGCGCATAGTCAAAGTTTCCAAATTCGTGGAAAATAAGAGGTCTGCCCTCGGTTTACCATCTCTTCAGCCAACAGGTGTGGATGCAATAAGAAAAATTCTTTCCGCCACCGGGTTTAATAAGCTGCAACAAAAGAAGGAGGAAACATCATGACAAGCTATGCTTTATTCCTAGGCTGCACCATACCTGCTCGTCAGCCAAACTACGAGTTGTCAGCAAGGAAGACTCTCGCCAAACTTGGAATTGAACTTGTTGATTTAGCCAACATGACGTGTTGTGCGCCTCCACCAGTGCAGTCTATAAATTTAGAGGCTAGCCTAGCTATAGCGGCATACAACATTTGCTTAGCCGAAGAAGCCGACCTAAATGTAGTTACGTTATGTAGCGGATGTTTCGAATCTCTTGCCATAGCAAATACGATGTTGAAGGCTGATAAACAACTGAAGGCAAAGATAAACGGAATTTTGTCTCAAGTTGGGAAAGAATTTCTGGGCAGCAAAGAAGTGAAACATTACCTCCAAGTATTGACAAACGATATAGGACTAGAACAACTCAAACAGAGCGTCTCTAA
>QMYO01000038.1 GCA_003662715.1 Candidatus Bathyarchaeota archaeon
ATTCGACACCTCAAATTTCACGAAGTTAAAGACCTAGTTCTAATGGTTGACTACAAGGCAGAGCAAATACTCAACTATTTTGATGACGGTTCCAGATTTAACGTGAAAATCTCATATGTACACGACAAACCCGAGCTGAAGGGAACAGCGGGCTCTGTGCTGAACGCCTACAAACATGGCAGATTGGACGTAAAAGATACGTTGCTAGTATATTACGGAGACATCCTCACAAACATAAACCTCAAAAATTTGTTGCAGTATCACCAAGCTAAACGGTCTTCAGCAACCGTTGCTTTGGCTTCAGGCTTCACGGTTAGGGTAGGCTTAGCGGATATGGAAGAAGACGGAAAGCTCAAGGGGTTTGCGGAAAAGCCGAAGTTAGAAAAACCAGTGAGCATAGGAATACTGGCTTTAAAGGGAGAAACCATTCTGGACATGGACAAGCTGAAAAAGGAACGGCGTGGACTAGATTTGATGAAACATGTAATCCCACATCTCGTGAAAATAGGAAAACCAGTTTACGGTTATCTGTCAGACGCATTTTGGTATGATGTAGGCAGCACCGAAGCATACGAGAAACTGAGTCCAAAGCTTGTTGAAGAAACCTTCTCCTACCTTTTCTAAACAAACTTGTCAGTCATGCCAGTAAAATAAACGTTGAACGTTCTTGTGCGGAAGGAATTATTAAATCTAAAAGAGACACCACTAAATACCGTAGACGCTTAAAAGAAAAGCGTGTTATAGTGAGTTGCTCTACACACCATTGGAAGATAACATCATGACGAATTCAAGTATAACATTACCCTACGTTGTTGAAGATGATGAAAGAAAAAAACTTTTCACACAAAACATGGAAACCGCGGCTATGCTCTGCCTAGCAGAAGCAAAAAGAAAAAAACCACACATCCTAGGAACTTCGCAGGAAAAACTTTCGTTTATCTCTAAACTACATTACCCTTTATGGGCAATTCCTTGGGACAACAACTCTATAATCGTGGATGGACTGGAGATTTTTTCTCACGCAATCACTTACATGAAACCTCCCGATGTTAAGCTCTTTGTTGAAGACCTTCAGAGGAGTAGAACAATTCGAGCGTTTTTCCGAAGCATTTTAAAGAAGCATGCAAAAACTTTTGAAGATTTCATCGATGCAACTCAAATTTCCATAGATGCAATTGTGGCAAACAAGGAGACACTCACTACAATCCAACAGTACATCACACAAGGATTAACCTATAAGAAAAGCGCAACAGCACCAATCGCAATAATCCCACCGAAACTTGATGAAAAGTTAGCGCTGGAAAGAGCTGAAAAGCTGTTGGACACTTGGAGGTTAATTCAGTCAGAGATAAAGGGTTTACAGTATGCCATCAATGTCCTAAGCGAAGAAACTAAGCATCATGAACAGAAAATTGCAAGTGAAGTTGAACAGATAAAAGAAACATTTGAAAAAAAGCTTTCTCACATCAAATCAGAGGTAGATAAAAAAATTGAAAAACTGACGACAGAGAGGAATGCCAAAACTAAAAGGATATTTAAGGCTTCTGAGAAGGAACTGAAAGTTGCGCTTAAAGAGAAAGAGAGATATGAACAAAAACTGGAGAAGCTGGAAAGAGACAAACGTGTTTATCAGAAAAGAAAACAAATCCGCAAACGTAAGGGCGATGAAGCAGGCGTAACATACTGGGAACATAAAATTAAGGTGTGTAAAAACAAGATTTCTGAAGTAAAAGGAAAACTCAAAGTTCTCTCACGATTTATCGAAAACACCCGTAAACAAGGCGAACTCGGCATCAAAAAATTGAATGACAGCTATCAGGAAATGATTGTTCGTGAAAGAAAAAAAGTTTCAGACATCGAAGCCCTACGAGACTCTCAGATTAAAATGACACAGAAAGAAATTGAAGAACTGAAGTCAGAGACTTCAGCGATAACAAATCTAATCGAACAACTCATAGAACAGAAGAGACTACACGCATCTCAACTCAAAAACTTAACAATTCCATGGAAACCAGAGAAGGTTACTTTAATTAACGTGCCGTTCTACGTGTTTCGATACGAAACCGAGAAGAAATCTCGATATCATATGCATCCGCCTGTAGTCGCCATGGGCTATGAAGGCATCATAAGGAAGATTCAAAAGGTCATCTGGAGCTTCAGTCTCGAATCTCGAATTAAACTTCTCTTGCATCCCAGATCAGAGGCGTTGGAGAAAATGTTTACCTCAATGTTCGCTGAAAAGATTCGAAAGGATAAAGCTTTCGGAGAAATTGTGTACAAAGCAGGTTCTTCCAACAATTTGCTTAACACCAAAGATTTTAGAGAAGTCTTAGCTAAGGGGATGGAAGAACTTAAAGTAGAAGGCTGGATCAGCCAGGAAGAGAAGGATGCTATCTTAAAAGCCTATACTTAGCCAAGCAAAAGCTTTCTTCGATAGCTATAATAAATGAATCGGTAATTTCCATTAAGAGGGATGAGCGTTGACTTTTGATGATAGAGTGCTGGAACGAAAACTCTTGCTGAAGAGAACTTTCCCACGAATAGAACTCTTTGAGATCGGTAAAGAACTTAACATTCCATATTTCGACCGCTTCGAAAGCGGATGGGACATTGATGAAGACGACGCATCCCTTGAGATAGCATCAAAAATAAGCGATACACAACTTAAGAAAATCTTTGATAAGCATTCACCTCGCAAGTGGACAGTGTTTAGAGGCACACATTATACGTTTGAAAACGGAGAACTCCGCTTGGAAGGTTCGGAAAAAACGATTCGAGCCAATGTCTATCAGGCTCAAAAGAAGTACGGGAAAAACTGTGTCGCCATTTTGAAGGCGTTAGTGGAGGCGGGTAGGAGCTGTAATCTCGGTGAAATCAAGAAAAATTTGAAGCGAAATGTTGATCCGCTTCCCATATTAGCGGAACTCGAGGAGTTAAAGATTATCACCACCGCCTATAAGGGCGGTCAGTATCAAGAGTGGAAGATACCTGAGGAGATTTCTCCCATAGTTCAGATGGAATTGGGAATCGTTATGCTTGCGCCTCCGAAGATGGCTGTTGCTCCTACTGTTGGAAGGGTGGAAGCTGATTATATGTTGGAGGAGCGTCAAAGGCTCGAGAACATGGATAGGGAGCTTGAGCAATACTTGAATGATGTGTTAAAGCATCGTTTAGATGCAACTGTCAAATTTGGAAAAACCTTCTCTGTAACTTCTCTGGCGAACTACCTCCTAGACCTATTTGGACCTATCCTATACTTTGATAGTCTGCTCAGCATCACTCAACAGTACGGATTGGCTGACGCGGAGATTACCCATGAACGTGGAAAAACAGGTATGCGGACTGGTTGGAACCTCTCCTTGTTTGGTGAGCCTGGAACTGGGAAAAGCTTCTCTGTTAGAGACATGATTCTGGGGAAGCCTGATGCAAAAATCTTTCCGCATGGAATTCCTGGGCGCAATCGTTATGCGGGTGGGATGACGCCGGCTCGTTTCATTAGGATTGGGCAAGCCTATGTGAACCGAACCTTCAACTTCATCATTCCCGAGTTTAATGATTGGTTCAAATATAAGGGTATGGTGGAGCCGTTGAAATTAGCGATGGAGCGGGGAGAAATCAAATATGAAATGCATCGTGAGGTTATTGGACCGTACCGTTTCAGTTCATACTTTAGTGTAAACTACAACGTGTCAACCTATGGTAGAGGATACGAGGTGACTGTTAAGGACCCGAATTTCAATGCTATCGAAGATAGAATGCTTTGCCGACTGCATAGACTGACAAAGCAACGTTACATAGAAATTGCTCAAAGCCAGATGAGGCTAGCCTTCGGCAAAATTGACATCAAAAAAGGCGCTCAACAAATTCGAGACCACCTAACTCTCGTCTATGCCATAGAAACAGGGCATCCGCTGGTAAAGGGGCAGTTTCCCTACAAGCCTGTGATGATTACTCCTCAAGCCTATAACTTAATGGCGAAAGCTCGAGAAGCCATTTTGGAATTAATTCCCCATGAGTTCGTGAGGTTTTCGGCGCGCCTAGAGAACCGCGCCATTCGATTTGCTTGCGCTGCTTCGCTTCTTAACTACTTCCGTTCAGATTTAGATTACATACCCGTGAGTGAAGATGCGTTAAGGTATGCTGTGCAACTGTATGTTGAAGAGGCATCAGTGAGGTCAAGGGAAGAGTTTAAACCTAAAGAAGTTTTGGAGAAACTTGCTTTAACTGACAGCCCCTAACACTGATTCAATAAGACTTTTATACGCGTCTGAAACGCTCATGTTGTTTTCGTAAGCGTATGTTTTAACCTTCATGTGAACAGCTCTCTCAATTTTGGGTCTCACATAAAGCGAAATCGGCGGCTTCAACTCTTCTCTCAATCTCATCGTTTCCATTTTCTCCTCTTGAGAAACTGGAGATATGGGCCAAGCTCGTTCCAAAATGAAGAGCAGTATCATAGATTTTTCGTCTTCTGCTTTTGATATGGTTACCCAGTTTTTTCCAGGCGCTTTTTTGCCAGTGGCTTCTTCGTATGGTATGATTTGGAAGTGTTCTCGGATTGTTGATGGGACTTCTTCTAGGGTGGTTATGATTTTTCGATGAAGCTTGTCGTTTTCATCTGCGTGGGTTAAGGATATAACATCATAGTACCATCCTTCAATTTGGCTTTTCTGGAACAACATGGTGTTTCCTTCAAGTTGTGCGAATCGTTTTCCAGGCGGGCACTTAACTGCTTTCACGGTAGCTTTGTTTAGCTCTTTGTCTTGGCAGACTTTGAAGAGCCAGTTACCTGTGAGGAAGTCTTTAACTCTGTAAAATCGTACTTCACCTTCTCGTAGTTGTCGCAGGCTGAGGTCGAACCATGCGTCGTTGGGTCTTTCTTCAATTCGGGTGATTTTGATTTGGTTTAGGTATTGCAAATGGGACATCAACCTTCTTTCAGTTTGACACTTTAGAATAGATGATGAGATGCTTAAGTTTAATGGATTAGGCTATTTCGCTCTTTACTATGATTCCTCTTCATTATCATTCAAATTCACAATCATTTCGTAGCTTTATATTTAAGATTTGAAACATGATAGATACAAGTATTGGAGAGATTGTGAAATGTGTCAATCCAAGGCAGAAACATACGAGTGCTGTGGTCAGACATTTAACACAAAGGCAGAACTAGAGGCACATAAAGAAAAGATGCATAAGAAATGCTGCTGCTCATAGAGTGACCAAAACAACCTCAAAAGACAAATAACATCCACTTTTTTATATTACTGTTACTTCAAGAAGTTTGACAAGCTTTAATTCTTCAGATATTATATGTTCTAACCTTTGCTTGACCGCTTCTCAATAATTTGTTTTATTTTCTTCACCAAACATACACTCATATCAATTATGTAATTACCGTATTCCCTTACAGCTGTTCCTATTAATGATATGGTAATGCCGAGTACCATGTGAAGTGTATAATAGGAGGCAAGAAGCGGTATAGACAAGAAAGCGTCATACCCCGTAGAGACACTTAACCATCCAAAGACTATGCCAACGTTGAGACTTAAGCATGCAAAGATTATCTTAATTGACGCATCCACTTCTATAACTAAGTATCCTACAAAAAAGTTGGCTACTACAGGTATAAGGAACCAGCCATAAAAGGTAAAAAATGGGTATAAGAAACCCAGCAAATAAGAACCTAACAAAACAAAAAAGTAGAAACTTCCAAAAATAACAAATGCAAACCTTTGATTCATACCTATGCACCTCTCAATATCGTGTGGGGTATAATCGTCTTTGCTGTAATGAGAAACGCCTTCATCTTCTTTTCAGAAAAAGGCTTCAATCCCTTAAATTTTGAATCAATCGTTTCCACATCGCCTTTATAGTTTTGTATAACGTATTTTCTGCATCCTCTTATTCGCTGACATATCTCCTCAATGTCCCTTTCCTCATGAAGATTAGGAACCACGGTAGTTCTAAATTCATATTCAACTCTATTCTCTAGCAGGATGTCTATGGTTTCCCCAATTTTTCCAATCAGATTTTCCACATTAGCACCACACACTCTAGAGTATTTTTCCACGGTTAAAGGAGCTTTAATGTCCATGGCTACATAATCCACCAGTCTCTTGTCAACAAGTTCTCTTACCATCATCGGGTTGGTTCCGTTAGTGTCCAGTTTCACCAAGAAGCCCATATCCTTTATTTTCTCACAAACCCCCAACAAACCATTATGAATTGTTGGTTCCCCGCCCGTAATAACAACGCCGTCAATCCATCCTCTACTCTTATTTAAGCGTTGTTCTATCTGTTCAAACGGTATTGTTGGTAGTTTTTCTGGATGCAGAACTAAGTTAACATTGTAGCAGAATGGACAGCACAAATTACAACCCGCCAAAAAGATTACTGAAGATACTTTTCCATCCCAATCAACTAGGCTGATGTCAATGAACCCTTTGATTTTCATAGGTTGGCGCCGTATGAAGTTTAATGGAACCCTTATTTGTTGTTTGCGGATGGATAGCAATCTGCTGAATTAAGAACAGTAAAGATTTCTTAAGAGCCTTCGAGATTTTCAGAGAGGGAAGAGCCTAGTTCTTTAAGGAAAAAATGCTTATTTATATTTTCACCGCCTCATAAAGCCAAGTAGCCATCAATAACTTTTATGTAGAGTAATCCATAGATTTAGCACCTCGAAAAGCTGGGGAAGAGCCAAGATGAAAAAAATAGCTACAATACTCTTCTTACTTGTTCTGTTTATCACGTTAATTATGCCTATTCACGCTTCAGCGACGATGAAGGCTACAATAAATCAAAGCATCCATGTTGTCATAAACTTTGAAAACATCAGCTCACCAATTTACAACGAGATTAAACAGAACAAACAACTATTCAATGCCACAACTATTCCTCTAATCATTTTGAATAACCTTAAACAGCAAAAACAAACCAGAGTAAGATGGCGCTACACTCAAGAAATAGACTTCGATAACCCAACAAACTCCATCCATGTAGAGTTCTTCCTAGCAGGCTCAGATATCATAACCTTCACGTTCAACAAAACAACGATGTCCCGACTCTATGAAGTGCAAACAGAATGGAGAAAATTCAATGTAGACCTCACAGAAAACTTCTCAATAAACTTCGCCGAATACTTTAGAACCCCGATAGCCGATTGGACTTACATTAAATCTGAAAAAGCCTACTACTATGAATATACAGAATTAGACTCATTCACCCCATCATGCAAGTTTATATTACCCAAAACAGCGACCAACATCAACGCCGAAGAAGACACAATATTCTTTGAGACCCCACCACTCTTTGAAGACGTTTTACTCAACAGCCCATTCTTAATCCTCGGCGCACTACTAACATTAATCATAACTGCCTTCATCTATCGAAAGATAAGAAAATAGAAACTTTAGCTTTCCGCCTCTAAAAGAAGATTCACCAGAACATTTTGATCCACTTCAGCACGGGTTCTCCAATCCAGATATAACTGTTTATTTTCATCCTCCGCTAAGTATCCAGATCGAATGTAACGATTCATGTTAAGGTCAACTCTCCACCCCGGAAGCTTGCTCCGCAAAAGCTCCTCCACTTCCTCACGGGAAGCCCTACCCTTCTTAGATATAATATAGGAAATAGACATAGCTAAACCCGCTATGTCATCGATACGCCAACCACAAAGTTTAGCTTCCTTAGGAGCAAGCCCCCCTCTAAGAGTCACGTAAAAACGAGCTCTATTCAACTCCTCCAAAGTAGGCTTTTCAGCTGGTTTTTCCACTTCAAAAACCGTCTTTATCTGCAAATCAAGTTTCTCCAAAAAATTATCCAAAATATTGAGTACCTTAGGATAATCCGCTCCCAACTGCTTTTTCAACTCCCACCCCTTTACTCCAGGTTTTTTGTGCCGTTTATAAAACAAAAGGTGAACTGCTCGCTTAATTTTCCTCGCGTAATACGATTTCCTCTTCAACCACGCTTACTCTCCTTCCACCGTATCCATTCCTCAAAACTCACAGAAACCGGGATAGAAACCAGTTGCTTCTCCCCAAGCAGGGATTTCGATTTTTCAAAAGGTTTAAGAAACATCTCCTCCTCCAACCGATGCACCTCCAAGGTGGCGTAACCATAAGTCACAAGAAAACTTGTCATATAAGCCCGCTTCAACGTCTCAGAATACGTGTCAGCACCTATAAAATCCCAGTACAAAACCTTACCTTGCTCACCAACCCTCTGCTTCAATTCTTCCCAAAGCCTTTCCAAATCCTCTGAAAAAACCTTTTCGGCCAGTATCTTCTGCCGAATCAACTCTTCACGCGTTACTGTTCCCGTTTCCTTTTTCAAAGAAACAAATTTCATCCACCTTTCGCTCAACGGAAGAAGATTCTGCCAGTATTTGATGGCTTCGGCGAGACTGTGATATGAAATTTGCTCCAACTCAACGATCGGATGCCAAGCTTTAAGAAAAAGGTTTGCGAATTCTTCCTTACCAGTCCTCCGTATCTTTTCCTCTAAGAGAAAGGGATCAGTATAAAGCGAGGTTGACCGACGCCTAACCCAATCACTCTGAAGCTTAATAATCGAGGCAAGTTGATGGATAGCTTCAGCATCCAAACAAAATTCTTCTGGCAATTCCCACTCGGGAAAATACTCTTGCACAACCGCTATAACATCTTCAACATCCACGATGAAAGGGTCAATGCCTCTTTCTTCAATAGACCTACACAAGTCTATGATACGTTGAAGACGCTCTTCTCCGAGTTTTTTCTTTTGCTTCCTCGAAGGCAAACCATCTTACTCCTTTGGACAAAATTGGTAGCGAAACCGAAAATAAAAACGTAGTGGATCTATAGTGCGCTCTCCATAGTGTCGTCAAATAAGTCCATCAACCTAAGTAACCTAGAGCCTTTAATCTATTCTTAACCTTCTTTTCGTCCTCTTTTGTCCATTTGAACGTAGAGCTTGGTTTTCGAGACGAATCCACCGTTTCGTATAGAATTGGATGCAACTTGAGATATGATGGTTCAAATGCTTCGATAGGAACTTTTCCATCTACATCAGAAGGTATAGGAAGTTTCATTACTTTTAGGATTGTTGGTACAACATCAATGATGTTGATGTTATTTAGTGTCTTTTTTCGTTTGACTCCCTCGCCTTTAAGGATAAATACTCCGTTCATTCTGTGGAACCCTGTTTGAGGAGCAGGAGACACTAATGAGTGAGAGAAGAACTCAAAGTCTCCAAAAGCTGAGTAGGTCTCCATTGGAACTATAAGCAGGTCAGGAGCCATGTCAACACAAGGACCTGAATATATCTCTTCTTTTTTGATTACACGCCTAATTATTTTTTCTTTTGTCTCAGGATTCTTCAGTTTCCTAGATTCTTTAATGATAAAGTCTCTAATTTTTTCGTATTCTTCTCTTTCAACAATCCCCTGTGGTTCTCTTCCTCTGAGGTTAATAAAAATAGCTCCGCTCATTCCGAACGAGTAAGCCTTGGATTTAGACCAGTCCACATTTGAAAAAGATAGGAATAGCTTCTTCAATACGGAGCGTGCTCGTTCTCTTTTTCCTGTTCCCCTCCTACTTATCAAACTCTGCAAGTTAAGCTTGGTTACTAGGTTGTAGAGGGATTGAGGTGAAAAGCCATGTTTGAACAGCCAAAACTTGACTTTGGTGCTTAGATTTTTCTTTAGTTTCAGTAAGCCGAGATTCATCAGCCAGTTATTTAAATGGATGAGGCCATATTGTGGTCCGAAACCGTGATCTGAGACGATCATAACTGCAGTTTTTTCATCAAGATTTCTAAGGAACTTCTTCAAAATTTCGTCCATTTTCTGGTAGATTTTAAGGATTGCCTTCTCATGCTTTTTTACTTTTTGATAGTTTAAATTGTTCTTTCTTGAATCCATATAATGCCAAAACCAGTGCTGAACCTCGTCCACACAGTCGTAGTTAACAATGAAGAAATCCCATTCATAATTTTTTAAGAGATCTAAAGTTATTTCCGTTCTCTTCTCAGCTGTATGGTATAAGTCTCTAAGAAAATTGTCTTCGTTTCCTTCAG
>QMYO01000039.1 GCA_003662715.1 Candidatus Bathyarchaeota archaeon
ATGTGATACTTTCATGTCGCTGCTGAGATAGACACATTTTCCCTTTGAAATGACGGTTTCCGCTTCGAAGCTGAGAACCGTTCCGTCTCCAAAAATCTCTCCGATTTCTGCATCAGGCCACAAGTCAGTCATTCAATTTTTCCTCCATTTTCTGTTGGTTTCACCGTTCCTTCGCGGCTACTCCCGGTCATTTGGTGACTGTAATTTCTGTTTGAGTCTCTGACCCACCCTTGTTGGACCGTAACCCCAAAACCTTGGGATGCGTTCGGGTAAAAGCGTTAAAATTTCCTTCTTGCTGATGAAATCTGTTATTCCAGAGTTTTCCGTCTCTTCGGAAGGTATAATGGCTTCACCAAGTTTCTGTGTAGCCATCGATTCTATCGACTTTTCTAGGTTGGTGACACGAGTCTCTAAGGCGTCAAAGTTTGCGTTCAAGGCTTTAATCGCTTTCTCCTGCTCCTTCCAGTTGTGTTTGAACGATTCTCCAGTCTCTTCAGTAAACTCACTAACTCCAGTCTGTGATGCTTGCTGAACTGCTGTATTGGACGCTGACTGCTGAAGATATTGGGGATGAGTCTCCAACCAGTCATGCATTTTCTCAATGGTCCAGCCTTTTGCTTTACTGAAAAGTAGGGCTTGGGGCTGAAGATTTTCTGGGTTCTCGCGTAGACGGCCGAAGATGGCTTGCACTCCATTTTCCATATCAATCCAGGCGGTGGAGAATCTTTCTTCTAGGAAGGCGGCGGGGTCTCGGACCGTGTATAGAATGAATTCTTGTGGTTCAGCTTGTTCTTTCCCAGCAGTCCAGGAGGCTTGCTGAAAAGAGAAAGGAGAAGGGGGCTCGTTAGGAATCTTAGAAGCCTCTGAAACTGCTTTTGGGGTGTTCTTCGTTTTCTTCAATCTTTCTACAAGGGCTTCCCAAACCTCCACTGTGGTGAGCGGGTCGCCTGGCTCAAAACTCTTGAGAAGCGACAAGCCGGTGAAGTGGATGCCTCTTGGTGCTACTCCATTCATTTTTTCCAGAGTCTTCCATTCAAACTCAACGCTGCAGTGCTTTATTTCGCCTCGTCGAATCATGTCCAAAACTTCTGGCTCGTCTAGCTGAGCCACGAACTCGATAGCTCCATCCTCATACTCAGCGTCCACAACGCTTCCGCGTAGAGGCAAGCTGTGGTCTAGGAGGAGTGGCTTATCTTTCAAGGTTCTAGCGGCTCTGATTAATTCGTCTTCTAGGTATTCGCGGACGCTGGGCCATTCTTCTGGATGTAGGGTTTTTATGGGGTGAAGGGCTTTTCCTCGGATGGTGGTGGTTTTTGGTTGGAGTGTTAGGTTGCCGGTCCAGTTGTAGGCTTCTTTTTTTGTTTTTTGTTGTGCCATGGGTTTTGTGTCGTCGTATCCTGTTTTTTGTAGCCAGGCGTAGTAGATTTGTTTTCCTTTTTCTTCGCCGTGTTGTTTGATTAGGTTGTTGAGTATTTTTTGGAAGTCGGGGTGGATTGGCAAGTGTTAAGTCACCAGAAATAGTTACATTTAACTAAATTTAAATAATTTTTCTAACAAAAAATACATAGACCTTCCCTACCCAATATGCGCGCGCATCATTAACATTTCATCCATTCAATACTCCTATTGCATATTGCATACTGAATTAACATTTAAATAGTCCCTCTATGATTAAAAATCGGTGATTTATTTGAGTAAAAGGTGTGGTTTCCTTTATGAACCTGGTAATGAGACAGAAGTGTGTATCCTTTTCGGTCTTTTGATGCCCTACCTTAATGAAGAGTTCCAGCGTTTAGGTTTTCCGTCATCCGAATGTTACATTGACGAATTCGCTGGTAGCTTTCCTGATTGCACACTTTCAGTTGACGGGAAGAAACTAAGAGTTGAATTTGAGTTATATAGCGGTAACTTTAAGGAGCACAATCATGACCCTGAGAAGTGCGATTTAATAGTCTGTTGGAAGCATGATTGGCTAAGCTGTCCAATTAATGTTTTAGAGTTATCTAAAGTTACTTCGGAAATAAGAGGAAAGGGCTTGAATCTAGTGCTAAATTCTCAACCTAAATATCCTGAGAGGTATAAGAGATGGAGTCTAGAGGAGTTCAGAAACAGGCTCAAAGAGAACTTACCCAAGAATGACTATAACGAGATGTCAAAATTCGTTGATGACCTACGAGCAGTGGAAAACATCGAGTTTCAAACTGGTAAAGGTTCTAAAATTCCCACCCTCGGAATTTACTTCAAGAAGCTTGGTGCGGCTCCTGTAGCTATCGAAGCGACAGGAAAAGCTTACATATCATATTATAACGTCAACATCCAACCACCAGAACCATTATTACCAGAAGATAAGACCAAAGAAATCAGGAAATTTTTAGGAGAACCTGAGAAAATGTGGCATTATATTAAAGCCTCAAATACAAAGGAACTCGTAAACAAGCTGAAAAAAATAATTGAAACCATAGTGAAGTAGAATTACACTTGTTAGTTTTCTTATACTTGCTGTCATCGCAGTCCCTTACAGCATTGCGCGCGCCTTATGCAATAAGATTCACTTTCACTCTTCAGTCTCCGCGATGCTGTTGTGCGGTTCTCCAAGAGTTTTAAATATACATAAAAAGAAGATGCTTTAAATGGTGAATAACAGATGAACGATTACACACGCGGAGCTTTTGAAGCACTAAGCTGGGTGGAAGGCTTGATTGATGACCTGAAAAATCATCCTGAAGGGTGGAAGATTCTGATGAAGGAGGTTAACGAGGCTACTATAGATATCAAGCGGGGCGTTGGCGTGGATTTTCGGTATCGGTTGAGGGCCACTACTTAGTGGAGGTAGTCTAGCTCTCGCAGTCTTCTTCTGACGGCGTCTATGACGAAGTCTGGGATGTTGCGGTATCCGTGTTCTCCGCTGTTTATGCATTCTTGTATTTTTTTGATTAGGGGTTCTGGTAGGCTGACGGTTCTGTATTTTTGGGGCATGGTTTCATCACTATGTTTGATTATTTTTGGTTAGGTTTAAGTGTTTATTATGCTTTTTTGGGTTTTAAAAGCTTATATGTTAAAACTAAATATAACTATTTTTAGTTACAAGTAGTGACTTAAAATGAATAACCCCGGACTAAAAACCCTCCTAAGCATCCTACAACAAATCAAACAAAAAGAACCCATCACCTTCTACCAACTATCCCTCATGAGAAGCCGAGCCTACGGCCTAGTCAGCCGCTACCTAAAATTCTGCCTAAAAAACCAACTAATCGAAATCCACAGCCAACACAAAGGAAGAGGACCATACCCCAGCAAAAAATACCAACTCAGCCCAAAAGGACACCAACTCATAAACATCTTCGAGGAAGAGAAACAATGAGCAAAACCATTAGGCGTGGACTAAACTGGCTAAAAGAAAGAATAGCCAAAACAACAGCACGAACAGGCATGCTATTGCCAGCTTGGCGCGAAGCTTTCGGTGAAGCACCTACTATCAGCTTCTCCTCTGTAATGACAGCGTACATGCGTGATCCCACCTGCAAAGCCTTCGTGGATTTCTTAGCAGACCAAGCTGTGGGCATGGGCTTCCACACAACTGTGAATAGTGATTATGAACGAGCTGAGGATGCTAAACAGATTGTGGACGATTTCAACGAAGCAGTTAATCTAGACAGTTTATTGCAGATTAGTGCAAGAGAAATTGTAGCATGCGGCAACAGCTTCTGGCTTAAGGTGGAGCCAGAGCGTTTGGAAAGTTTGAAGATTCTACCCATCACCGGCTTTGACGATTCTAAGGCGGTTTTAAGAGACCGTTACGGAGAGGTGAAAGGATACAGCTACTCTTTTGAAGGAGTAAAAACAACGTTTCCGCCAGAGAAGATTATTCATTTCAAGTGGAATCCCGTGAACTTTTCACCCTTCGGCACTGGAGTGTTGCAGGTTTTGTTGCAGGAACTTTCTTTCAACGGTGAGACTCGGGGAAGCTTTTTGGAGATGAAAGCCCGCATTGAGAAGGTTATGCCCGAGATTTTTGAGAAGTATGCTGGACCCGATGAGCTGTGGCTGTTTCCCGGCGTCTCCTCCGATAAGCTGGCAGAGTATCAGAGGCTCATCAAAGCTAAGCCTAAGGCTGGAGCAAGATTTGTCTATGACCGAGCAGATGCAGATGTTAAAACAGTGGCAGTTGACCCTAGAGCCCGATACGAAGCCTATGTGGAACACATTCTGAACCAAGTGTATTTAGGCGGACAAACCCCATTGCCGAAACTGTTTACGACACCAGGCTTCACTGAAGCGTCTGCAAAGGCGGCTATAGCCATCGCGGAACGTAAGGTGATGGCGTTGCAACGTTTCATAAAGCGGGTTGTGGAACAGGAAATCTTTGTGCCCGTGATACAGCAGGCGGGTTTAGATGCTAGAAAAGCGGGTTGCCGACTTAATTGGGGACTGCTTGAAAGACCAGAGGTTAGTGTTGCTGATGTTGTGAGGCTTGCAGAAGTTTCAGCTACCTCTGGAGTTCAATACTTACGTCCAGAGGAGGTTAGGAGGATGCTGGTTAAGATGGGCTTTGAACTCTTAGAGGAGCAGTAGGAAGGGAGGTGAGAAAACTAAAATGGGATTCCAATTCAAACCGAAGTTAGCGGCTGTCTTAGCGGTTTTGCAAGGGGTATCTGTTGGCGCCGCCTACATAGTCTCTCAAGGAGACTTAACGGTAACAATTGTTTGGACAGCAATATCCACTGGCATAACAGCAGGGCTCAGCTACTACAAAAACGAATAGGCTCAGCAATACTCGGCATTGAGATGCGCTTAGGATGATTGGAGGATTTGTTTTGCAATATTTTTTCCTAATTTACGGCATTCCTCTAAACCGTTTTCGTCTGGCGTATATTTAATGAGTAGTGGCGGTTTTAGGACTTTCATTTCAAATTTGTGTTCCATTATTTCAAGGACCATTCTTGGTGCTTCGCCGCTCCAGCCGTAAGAGCCAAACGCTGCTCCAATTTTACCTTTTAAGTTGACGTTGTGAAAAGCGATTTGTTCGAGAAATTTTTTGATGTTATCCGTCATGTCGTGATGATAGGTTGGGGCTCCAATTAATATAGCGTCAAAACTAGCTAGTCTCCAAGGTGTTTCAGAACGTTTTAATTCCACTTCAACTTGGAAAGTTTCAGCTCCTTCTGCTATAGCTTTAGCCATCTTCTCAGTGTTTCCGCTCTTACTATAATAGACAATAAGGATTTTAGGCACAATAATCCTCCTTTTTAGTTAGTCTTGTATTGAGAATGGTTATTTTTACAATTTTCGCATCGTAAAACGTCAGTTATTGATTGATGAGTTTTTCCAGATTAGGTAAACTTTCGTCTGCATTAGAATGCTTAGGATACGTAGCATTTTCGCCATTTTCTCTACAGTTGTATTTTCAAGAATCTCCTTAAACTCTTCTCGTTTCAAAAACATGCGTTTTCCACCTGCTAGACGCTTGTAGAAGATGCTTGAAACATTTAGTAGCGTTTGTTTAACTTGTCTTCTCTGCTCCTCATTCATTTGCTTTAGTAGACGCTGATTGCCTTTTTCTGACGCTAGAAAAACTGGGTTAAACCCTAGCTCTCGCAGTTTCTCCACCGCCTCCACTATGCTTTTGTCTGGTAGTCTTTCCGCCACTTTCGTCATTCCAGCCTTCTCGAAAAACGGGTTGTAGCGAGCCATAACCGCCATCGTTTCCACGTAAGGACGACCTACTAAAGGCAGCGTTTCCCTCACTAGCCGTGCTCCTAATCCGATTGTGCGGTATTTCGGATGTAAAATTACTCTGGAGATGTTGGCGAACTTTCGATTTAGCTCTTGTATATGCACTGTTTTGCCTAGAGCCTTTTTTCTTCCAAAACAGATGGTTGGAGGAAAGCTGTACACGATTACGCCGACTGTCTGGTTGTTATGTTTTAAGGTGAAGATTTTTATGGGGATAGGAATGTGTTTGTTTCGGTAGTGGAATCCAGCTAGTTTCTTATAGTCCTCTCGGCTTCCCTCTTCAATATGCATCTCCCTAACTAAGGAGCAGGTTTTGTTAAGTTCGTTTGGGAAATATTTCACTTCAATTTCTCTGCCAAACCCTTTATGTACATGAACGGATGGCTGTAAGTCTTCAAGAAGGTCGGTGTGGGTGGTGGCTGCTAAAACGGCTTTGCCTTCCTGTCTCGCCAGCTTCTGTACGTTAAATGCCACAATCTTTGCTGTGTCTCGGTCTAGAGTGGCGCAGAATTCGTCTGCCACCCAATATTGTGCGCCGCTTTCAATCATCTTAGCTATGCGGTAGCGATATTTTTGTCCGTCGCTGAGTTGGTTGTAGTGACGTACAAATAGGAAGGCGTCGTTGAGTCCAACTCTGCTGAGTAGTTCTAAGCCTTGCTTAACCGTTTCTCCCACTGTGTCGCTTAGGGGTTTCTTTCTGTTAATTCTAACTTTATTGATGTTGATTGTGTTTGGCGCTAATTGTTTTTCTAAGTGTTTCAGTAGCACGCTTTTGCCTGAGCCAGAGTCGCCGGTGATGTAAACGATGTCTTTCGGGCCAATTTTCAACTCTACGTTGTCGTAAATACGTGTTTCTGGAATTGGTCTACGCCTAAACCGAAGGCTTCTGCCACTGCTATGGTGCGGTCTGTGATGTCTGTTTTAGTTTTGTATGCAATGTTGATTTTGAAAACTCCTGTTGCCTTGTCAAACTTCTTCACGATTCGGGTGATTTTAAAAATCTCTTGGATTCCCATTTTTAGTATGCCCTCATTAGCCTAGACGATGCTTTTCGACCCATGGTGGCTGCGTAACAGCCCAGCGCTAGCGCAAACAACATGTCGTCATGTGAACCAGTTGGGTGGTTGAAGGTTAGGTAGCCGGATTTGCTGTATTGGTATTCCTGCTCATTTATTTGTTGGCAGAGTCGTCGATGATATGGCATTTTTAGTCGTTTTTGTTCCATCAGGATTTTGAGGGAGGTGAGTAGTTCTTCCTTGGTTTTGGTGGTGAAGGTTAGTCCTTCAATGTTTTGGATGCCTTGATTCTTTAATTCCTCCAGTACTGGTTCGCCTACGCCTGTTTGGTCTATCAAGATTTTGTGGAAGTTGAATTTTTTGTCTGCTTGGACGATGTGTCCTATTACGTTGGTGTAGGGTGTATCAATGGGGAATTCGTGGAGATAAATGAGCTTTAGTAAGTTTCCTTTGTGTTGTAAAATTGTGAGGACGCTGTGGTCTTCAAGTTTTCCGAAGTCTGCTCCGCCGTAATATTCGCCGGGTGGGATGGATGTTTGGAGGGTGGTTAAGAATTCTAGTTCTGGGTCTATGCAGCTTCGGATGAGGTCTTGGGAGAAGAAGGCTGTTGATGATTCTGTGAATTCTGCTAGGTATTCTCTTTTGAAGGCGTCTTCGGTCATGTTGCGTTGCATTTCTTGGAGGAACTCTTTTTTGATGAGGGGGCATTCAGTGGACTTTACTCGGTGGGTGCTGTAGTTTGGGTTCATGAAGGCTCTGTAGAAGAAGTGGTTGCGTCCCCAGGGTGTGGATAGGAAGATTGCGTAGCCGTTGGTGGTGCTTATCATTGGGAAAATAACGTTTGTGATGAGTTCTTCTGGCATGAAGGCTGCTTCGTCGCAGATAATCATATGGGCTGTGTAGCCTCTTAGTAGGTTTTCGCTGGCGGGTAAGGCTATGATTTGGCTTTGGTTTTTGAATTGGATTATGGTTCGGGTGGCTCGCGTAACCTGGTTTCTGGTTGGGTTGGTGTATATTAGGTTGTGGATGCGGTTGAACATTATCATGCTTTGGCGTAGGCTTGGTGAAGTGATTAGAATAGTTACGCCTTCATTTGTGAGGGCGAAGTGGATGGCTTTTATTGCGATTGTGGTGGTTTTTCCGCTTTGGCGTCCCATGCATGCGACAAGGCGTTTTTTGTTGTCTTTTAGAAGTTTGGCTTGGTATGGGAAGGGGTTAATCTTCAAAGCTTTCCGTGTAAACTTGATGATGTCTATTTCTCTGTAATCAAGTTTCTCGGATTTCATGAGTTTGCTGAGGTCGAATCGGAGGTCTTCAACTTGTTGTTGTAAGTTGCGCCTTAATTTCTTCAACCATTTTTCGAAGTTCCGCAATTTCTTCCTCAACTTCGCTCAGCCTCTCATAATTTGCTAGAAGGGGTCCGTAGTTTTTGGCGGCTGTGAAGATGATGCGGTAGCGTTCAAGTTCTAGTTTGGATGGTTCTTGTGATTTGCAGATTTGTTGGAAGGCGTTGCTGAATCTTTTTAAAACCTCTTCTAGTGTTAGGATGTTGACTGGTCTGATTTGTTTGACAATGGTTTTTTTCTTTTGTTGAACAATGGCGAGTCGTTTGATTTGCATTCTTATGGCGTTGAGGGTTCTGCCGGGAAATTTGCCGGATTGAAAGATTGCTTCGGCGGTTATGTTTTTCTCTGCTAATTCTCTTAATAGTTGGTTTTCCTGTTGAGTCCAGCGGGGTCCTCGAGGCATTTTTCTTTCCTCTTTCATGCTTTTTGTCCGAAAAAGGCGCCTAGGATGGTGCCTATGACTAGGGTGATGGCTGCGAAGATTTCGTTGTTGAAGTTGCGGAGTATGATGATGTACGTTGCTTCCAGAAACGTTAGGAGGATTAATGCTAGGAAGGCGAAGTACAAGCCTAACACAAGGCGCTCACTAGGCTCAACCACCATTTTCTTAGGTTTTTTCCGTGTTCCCTGCTGAATCCAAACCGTTTTAGTTAATGCCTCCCGTATCTTACTTCTCATTTGTTAGGTCTCCCTTTTCTGTGTGAACAATTATGCGTCCACGTCTTTTCCTAACCCTCACCTTCAGAAACGCCTTCTTCAACGAAACAGCCATGTTCTGGTCTAAAGCTCCCTCTAACGCAACCCTAATTTTGCAAATCATCCCGATGGGTACGGAATTGAAGTCCACGTCGTAAACTCTTTGAGCTGAGTTTAACTCGAAAACATCGCGAATCATGATGAGATGCTTGGTTTTTCTTCCAGCTATGCCCAAGAAATAGCCAACCGACCTCACTGGAACATCAAACTGAGTTGCATCCTCAGATTGCTGGTCAATCCTAGCTTCGCCCTTGCTTGCGTCATGCCAAAACACCTCAACGAGGTCTCCCAACTGTAAAGTTTTGATTTGCTTTAGAACCTCTCTTTTACCGCCTTTGCCTTTTGGAGCCATGTTTCTTCATTTACCAACACGTCTAAAACGCACCATTTAAGAAAATTGCTCAATTGCAAACCTAACAACCTACTAACTCAATTGTAAGAGCTTCAAAAAGCCTATTTTAACCCATGCCTATCTGCCAAAATACATATAAACACACAACCATCTTTTATGTTTGGTTGTCGATTCAATTAAGAGGCTCAACTGTTAGGCATATATCTTAGAGACGAAAAGAAAGATTGGATTAGTAGGATTAAAACAACACAATAATATTCTTCATAGTAATAAAAGGAAATTTTGACACCAGAGAGAGATGATTCTGCTATGAGTGAAGAAGAAAAACGTGTTGAAGAACTTGTGAAAGAATGGATTAAGAAACTCGAACCAGAGTATTATAAGAGCCTAGAACTCGGAAAGAGCAAACCAGCATATCGTGAGCTACTCAATCGGTTCGAGAATAGGTATTATTTTTTCATGGGATTAGCCTTGGGAATACTGTTCGGACTACTGGGGAATTTCTTAGCGACTCATTGGATAGAGTTACTTAAGTCAATAATTCAGAGTCAGCAAGATTGGATAACAGCAAATCTCGTTTTCGTATTCATTTTTCTGTCTGCTATAGCAGTATGTGTTTTTTGGATAAATAAAAGACTAAGAAGCGATAGAAAGACAATAAACAATGCGTGGCTTGAAATAGTGACAGAATCTCTATTTGAAACGCATGTTCCAATGCCCGAAGAACTCAAACAACTGCTGAAGAAAAAGGAACAGAAAACGGAAGAAGAGAAAGCAAGGTAATCTTATTGTTTGTTGTGTGTGATAGTTATGCACATGCATGCACTAATACTATGTGTATGATATTG
>QMYO01000040.1 GCA_003662715.1 Candidatus Bathyarchaeota archaeon
CTTTCGAAGCTACTGAGGAGATTAACCCCAGCGACAAGATAATACTACCAGGCGGCTCAATTGTGCAAATGATAAATGCCACACTTAACGGTGTAACGCCACTATACGAAGGTGTTGACTACGAAGTCTTCGGCACAGGCGCGCCAGACTACTCTCACAACGAAATACACTGGCTAAGATCCTTAAACCCAGGTGACAGTGTAGAGTTCTGCTACTGGACGCCCGACCTCGACCCTCACGGCTACTATCTAGCTGGTCTGCCATGGCAGCAAACTTTCTACAGCCTCGGACCATACTATGTAGTAGACATAAAGGAGGGTGTAGGCGGCTACGCAATAATGAACTGTGTAGACAGCCACTGGCTGGGATCACCTGAGCATGACGGAATTCCGCTTGGAGAGATCGACTGGATGTGGTACTGGGATGGAACAGTAAAGCCTCGCAGCGGCTACTATCAAATAAACCTGTATGATGCTGTCACACTTCTGAAAGCCTACGGCTCTCGTGGAGACACTTGTCCAGTGCCCCCGAACTGGTTCCCAGGAGCAGACATGGATCAGTTTGAACTGTGCCGTATAGGGCTGTACGACGCAGTCTTGCTACTCGGAGTTTACGGTACAAAATTCGGAATACCGCCACCATAAAATTTGAGAACAGTTTCAACAATCCCCCCCTTTTTATTTCAAGCTAAACCTTAAATATGGATTCGACTTTTTAAAAATCGAGGGTTTCGAAGTAGGGTGCATTTAAATGGGATTAAAAGAATACATTGCAAAAAGAATTGTATATTCAATTATCCTGATTTTCGCCGTTCTAACCGTAAATTTCTTGATATTTGCAATGATGCCTGGTGACCCGCTAAGACAGTACATGGCGCGTGTTGAACTCGCCACAACCCAAGAACAGTACCAAATGTTAAGAGAACAGCTGGGTCTAGATAAACCCTTGCACCAAAAATATGTAGAGTATCTTGGTAGAATGCTAACATGGAACTTCGGAAAGGGAATGATAGGGGGAGGAGTGGATGTCACCTCACAAATCATGCAAAGGTTACCTAACACCTTAATATTGATGGGAACTTCCGCTGTCTTGTCAATTATTGCAGGAGTTTTGATTGGTGCCTTGGTTGCTACTAAAAGAGGAAGCTGGTTTGACACAACCATGGTTACAGGTTCGCTTTTGACATACTCTGTACCCATATTCTTCATAGGCTGGTTAATGATATTCTTTTTCGCCGTCCAACTGAAGTGGTTTCCAATAGGCGGGGTTGAACCAAGAATATGGGGTCGCAACCCGCCGACAAGCCTGATAGAATTCTTAGCAGGACGTATATCTTGCCTAGTGTTACCCACAATCACCTTATTCCTTTTCAGCGTTGGCGGATGGATACTTCTTTCCAGAGCATGTATTCTTGAAACAATCACCGAAGACTACGTTGTCACGGCAAAAGCTAAAGGTCTTCGAGAGAGAACAATCTTGTACAAACATATTCTCAAAAATGCTTCCCTACCCCTTATTACTAACGTTGCAATGACCTTTGGCTTCCTTATCTCAGGAGCTATAATAACAGAAACTCTCTTCACATATAACGGCATGGGGCTGCTGATCTGGGATGCTATGAGGGGAGGGCCAGCCCCGGATTTACCAACTCTTCAAGCAATCTTTTACATAATTAGTCTTTGTGTAATTGTGGCAAACTTTATAGCAGATCTATTGTATGGGATAATTGATCCACGTATTAAATATAGGTGAAAATTATGGCAACACGCAAAGCTAGAATGAGATTCGCAATCAAAAGATTCAAAGGTTTCTGGAACCAGTTTAAAAAAAGCAAAAGAGGAATCACCGGACTATCTATAATAACTTTTTTTGTGGTTTTGGCGATTTTTGCCCCCTTAATAGCTCCTTATGCCCCAATGGATCCCAAGAAAGACGAGGATAAATATCCTGTTCAAACAACTCCTCCTAGAATAGCTGAAAAGCTGTGCGCTCCTACATGGTATAAATATCTTCCCTGGATACCGAGAGGACTGACCCAAGTTGAGGAACTGTTCTGGACAGACATCATAGAGTTAGGTGACGCATCTTTCCTAAAATTTGGCCGCTTAGAAGTAACAGACATAGAAACCCTAACTTCAAAAGAAACGTTCGACAAGTATAGAGGAAATGTTACATCCAGTTATATCGAATTAAGTAAAGCTGCCGCAGGAACTCCGCATTTGCAACTTATCTTTCCGAACGGTACCATCAAGGATGTAGAAGTTCCGGAAGAGTGGTGGACTTCTAAAAGTCCGGCTGTGCTGGGCGGCGAGGTCGGGTCGCCTGCTTATGTCTCCATGCGCTCCTTCGTTTACGACCTCCGCGAAAAATTTGGCGAAGACCTCACATATATCGCTTTTAAAGTGAACTATAACTACTCTAGAGATCTTACAGAAAATATGGAATTAGTGCCGGATTTCCAATTCTCATCTAACCAAACCTTTAATGAAGAGTGGGATTGGACCACTCTAACTGGAAGTGCCCGGCTACGATATAACAGCCTAGAAGGGGTTGATAAGGATGGATGTATTGAGATAACCTATAGTCCAAAGGCTGGCGAAAATGAGTCAAAAGTAGTTTTAAAGAAACAGTTTAAATATCCGTACTATGAACCGCCACTATCTTTTTGGGGACACATCTCTCTTCGTGTTCAAGGCGGGCCAGTCAGCTTGGTGGTAACCGTTCAAAAAGAAGGAGAGGAATCAATTACCATATTAAAACTTCGCCAAAGTGAGCAAGAAACATACTTTCATAAAGTAATATCTTCCTTTGCGGATGAAGTAAAACAAGTTTCAGGCTCGCTATCCCCTGAAAAGGCCATATTACCATCGCCTGGCGATTACATCTTTGCCATCGAAGTAGTTTTCAATGGTGAAGACGATACTACAGTATACCTAGACGATGTTAACCTTTTACTTTATGGCAATACTTTCGGGCTTCTAGGCACAGACAACGCAGCTGGAAGCTCATATCCTCGAGACATCTTCAGTACGTTAGTTTATGGAACTCGAGTATCCCTAATTGTGGGTATACTTTCAGCTCTTTTTGGCACATTAATTGGATTGTTTCTAGGGTTAGTCTCTGGATATGTAGGAGGCATCGTAGATGAAATTATAATGAGGGTAGCAGACCTGTTTCTGGTTCTTCCAACATTACCATTGTTTATAATACTAGTTGTTGCCCTGAAGTTGGTTTACGGCATAGTCAGTATGTGGAATATCATATTAGTCCTGACATTGTTCGGTTGGATGGGTTTTGCAAGAAGTGTGAGATCCATGGTTCTCAGCCTACGGGAAAGACCATTCGTTGAAGCAGCAAAAGCCGCAGGAGCCGGGAGATTCTACATAATAAATAGACATATACTTCCAAATGTCTTCGCGTTAGTTTACATCACACTTGCAACCTCTGTTCCAGGCGCGATAATAACAGAGGCTTCATTGAGCTGGCTGGGACTCGGTGACCCGAGGATCCCATCTTGGGGCAAACTGTTATATGACTTCCAAACTTCTGGAATAGCAGTTACTAAGGGTCTCACAGAATACTGGTTCTGGATGTTCCCAGCTTGCATCGCAATTGCATTGCTTGCTATGGCTTTTATACTAATAGGATACGCTTTAGACGAAATATTAAATCCAAGGCTAAGAATGAGACGATAAAAAGCTTAACGCACTGTTTAGCATTTAGAGCTAGCGGAATTAGCTAAGCTCCAAATCACTCTATCCAAATAATTCCAGAATTCTCTTTCCAACTTTTCCAGTGCCTCCTGCGATTTTAATCCCTTTAACGTTAGTATTCCTCCACCCAAAAAAGTGGTCAAAATACCACGTCTAACTAGAGCCCTAGAGAGGGAACCAGCATCAAACCTAACCTTGAAGTCGTCTGGTCGACCACTAATATATATGTGGATAGTCTCGAGTATATCATGGTGTTGCGTAGGCGCCACAATAATGTGATACTCCTCTTCCGAGCTTTCTAGGGAAGTGACAAATTTTCTTTTCTCAAAAAACTGCATTAAATGATTAATTAACACTGATAAATCAACGCCTTTATTAATCCACCGATCCTCCATTTTCATCTTAAATAACTTGAATAGAGTAGAGTAAAAACTTTTCCGCAAATGGAATCCTTAAAACTTAAATCTTAAATAAACATTGGAACTATACCTATCATATACCAAGTAGGTGGAAGTATGGTATTGCTAGATGTACAAAACCTAACAACGTACTATACGACTCTCAGAGGACCTGTTAGAGCCGCCGAAAACGTTAATTTCCAGTTAGAAAAAGGAGAAGCCTTGGGATTAGCTGGAGAGTCAGGTTGCGGCAAAACCACCGTTGCTCTTTCACTACTAAGAATCTTGCCTTATAACGGCAAGATCGTTGGTGGTAAGATTCTCTTTAAACAACAGGACATCACCCAACTTTCAGAAAACAGGATGAGAAAAGACATCAGATGGAAAGGCATATCTCTAATATTTCAAGGAGCCATGAATGCTTTTAACCCAGTGTATAAGGTAGAAGATCAGATCGTCGAAGCTATCAGATTTCATGAACCGAACGTGAGCAAAAAGGAGGCCCAAGAGCGTGTGGGAAAACTATTTGAAATGGTAGGAATGGAAGCCTCGAGAGCAAAGAACTATCCCCACGAATTCAGTGGCGGAATGAGGCAACGTGCAATGATTGCTATGGCTCTTGCATGTAACCCTGACATAGTAATTGCTGATGAACCGGGAACAGCCCTAGATGTAATAGTTCAAGCCCAAGTTTTAAAACTACTTAACGAGCTTAAAAAGAGTTTGAATCTATCGATCATCATGATTACACATGACTTATCGCTAATTACTGAAACATGTGAAAAACTTGTCATAATGTACGCTGGTAATGTGGTAGAGTCAGGAGACATTATAGCTATACATAAAAACCCGCTTCACCCTTATACACAAGACCTAATATCTGCCTTCCCGAACATACATGCTGAGAGACACCGAATGACCTCAATTCCAGGTTCTCCGCCTGACCTACTTAAGCCTCCACCGGGATGTAGGTTTCATCCTCGATGCAAATATGCCATGGAAATTTGCCGAAAAGAGACGCCAAAACTTAAAGAGGTAGCTAAAAACCATAGTGTTGCGTGTCACTTACAGAGGTGATAAGATGACAACAATCGTGAAAGCCGAGAACTTGAAAAAGTACTTTCCAATAAAGTTAGGGTTTTTTAGGACACTCTTATCTAAAAGCGAACTCTATGTCCACGCTGTGGACGGAATCAGTTTCGAGATAGAAAAAGGAGAAATCTTCGGGCTTGCAGGCGAGAGTGGAAGTGGAAAAACAACTACTGGAAGACTTTTACTTCGACTAATCGAGCCGACCGAAGGGACTATCTACTTTGAAGGAAAAGATATCACTCACATAGATGAAAATCAGATGAAGTTGCTTCGACGTAAAATGCAAATTGTATTTCAAGATCCATACGAATCCTTGAACCCGAGGATGACCATTGGCGATATCGTAGCCGAGCCATTAAGAGTGTTGAAGGTAACACACAGCGATGCCGAAATAGAGGAAAGAGTGAAATCAACTCTTGAAGATGTGGAATTGACCCCTCCAGAGGAATTCATGTTCAGGTATCCCCATGAAGTCAGTGGTGGTCAAAGGCAAAGGGTCGCGGTAGCTAGGGCTTTTGTACTTAGCCCAGACTTTATCGTTGCAGACGAGCCGGTTTCAATGCTGGACGTTTCTATCAGGGCTGAAATTCTAAACCTAATGTATAGGCTGGTTGAAAAAAATAAAACAGCATTCCTTTACATTACACATGATTTGGCCTTAGCAAGACATATGTGTGATAGACTTGGCATCATGTATCTAGGTAAAATCATGGAAATGGGTACAACGGAACAAATCGTTTTCGAACCTCTACATCCCTACACTAAAGCCTTAATTGACGCTGTCCCAGTCCCTGATCCGACAGCTAAAAGAATTGAAGTCGTTATTAAAGGTGAAATTCCAAGTCCCGTCAACCCACCCCCAGGTTGTAGATTTCACACTCGTTGTCCAGTGTGCATCGGAGATATCTGCCGCACAAAGGAACCGCCATTAATTGACGCGGGTAATGGCCATCTAGTAGCATGCCATCTTTACCATAAAGGAAAATGATAGTTTACCATTTGAAAATAGAAAACAACTGAGAGGGCACCGACAGTAGTTAACGCTTCTTCGTTCTTGATAGTGGTTTGTACTTTGAACTTCTTCTTGAACCCCAGAGCGACAAAGATCCCCCAACTGCTATTAGCAGTATACCTATAGGTAAAACGAAAAGGTAAGGATACTCCTTATAGGCAACTTCCTTTACAAGCCTCAGGTTTTCGGGAACCCAGTACTCTCCTTTTCCCGGCGAAATATAGCGCGCGTTCTTTCTAGTTGTAATATTTGCCAAGTAGTTGTCCGTGAAAGGGACGATTCCACCGACTTCTATTGGGGGATCACTGACTTTTAAGCCATCATCCTTTGATACAAGAGTGATATTGGAAAGAACGGTTTTGTCTCCAATTTTTTTAAATTCTATCTCAAATACTGTTTTACCTGCTTGAGAACTAGAAATTTCAACAACCAACTTCAAAGTATGATCGAAAACAATCACCTCATCCAGATTTGGGGGAGTAAATTCAACCGACAGTTTTTCACCCTTATTAAATGGCGCTGACACCTCCCATCTGTTGTTGACAGGAGCTTCTGCTACTATGGCTCTTTCGGATCTTTCAACGGGGTTTGTCGATATGGAAACAACAATTACTCCAGCAAACATGAGAATGATTCCGAAAGCTACTAGGTCTTTCCTCATAAAGGCACCCTGAACCCGTTAGAAATAAAAACTTTACTAATATTAAACCTTTAGTTATCTACCTACAAGCGAACTCGATACGAATTAAAGGTTAAATATATGAAAAATTCAATATTATTGAGGAAAAGTATGCATTTAAGATTTGAGAAATTGAACATATTTAAGCTGACAAGAAAAGATGTTTTGATAATTACATTGATGGCCACTGCTATATCGTTAATTATGATAAAAGCGTATATGCTCTTCTACCTAGAAGATCCTTTAGCGAAAAGATTTTGGTGCGTGTATGCCAATCCTGGATTAGAAATATTGGATATTCTGATTATAACCTTGATAAGTACAGTAGCCACTATCTTTTTCTCTGATGCTGATAAAATCGTATACGGCTTTGCAGGATCATTTGCCCTATCTTTTGTTGTCGCAGTTGTCTATGCATCTCTATTTATTTGGTATGTAATGGGCGCTGAAAGGCTATTCTCTCAATATGCTTATGATTGGGAGTGGGTAGTATATGCAGGATTCTGGAAAATGTTTTTTGTCATGGTTCCATGGATAATCGGTGCCAGTGCTATTGGTTTGGTAATCGGAATCATCATTAGAGCATGGATAATGGCCGTGTAAAATATAAGTCTCTTAAAACGTAACTTTCTACCGTTTACATAATCAACTACAATTATATTTCCACAATTTCTTCGTGGTTGCAACGTCCTCTGCTACCGCTTATCAACTAGTTGCCCGTTCGCTTCTTTTCTTATAATATCGTAGACAAAGGCGTTGTCTGTGGTATCGGTTTCACTTGGAATTTGTTCCACATTTACCGATTATGTAGTTTCCATAAGCACAGAGTGTTGCTACCTTGGTTAGCCAAAAAATGCAGCTTTAGGTATCCTCTTCCACTGATTCTTCGATACAATAGCATTTAACTTGCTGCCATTTACTGCGCGCTTTTGCAGCCAAAACTTAAATAAGATAGAACTTCTTGGATTGGTGATGTAAAAATGTTAAGAAAAATCTACGTGGTAGTGGTTGCGCTTTTTCTGTTGTCACTTTGTGTTGTTCGGCATAAGTAACAGCGTTGGTTTAGGAAACGGGGAGACGCTTGATAATGGCTCCATTATTTGCGTTTGTCCTCACGAGACAAGTGTAGATGTTGGTGAAACTGTTACTATTAGTGTTATTCTATCCAAGGAGGTTGAAAATCTATACGGTTTTGATATCGTATTGAAGTGGGATCCTACAGCTCTAGAATACATTGGTCATGTTGTTACGGTACCAGTAGAAAGCTATTCAGAGGGGGTTCTTCACGCTCCCATATTTTTACTGAAGGATGATGTTGACCCAACTGCTGGAAACTACTGGGTTGCATATTCTTCGATGCCGCCTGCAGAGCCATTTAGTGGAAAAGGCGTTTTCTTTACTATGACTTTTAAAGTTCTCTCAACATCAAATGACCCCCTATTTCAGTTAGTGAGTGCTGCTTTATCTAACAATGAAGGTCGACCTATATTGCAAGACCCCGAGGGATTAACGTTTGAGCTACCCAACGAGCCCTATAGACCACCACATGAGCAGCGGTTAAGACGTCATGCTGGCGATGTTCTATGGTGGCTAAATCAATTAGAAGAAATGTACGCACACGTTCGCGCCAGCGAATGTAGTAACACGCGAGCATGGTCACCTTAAGGCTTGACAAACAGCGCCATTGACACAGTCTCTCTCCATTTTTGTTTACTCATGCGCCTTTTAACATTTAAAATGTTGTAATCAACAAGAATTGAAAGTTAAACAAGCATTAAAGAACAAACAATAGGGTTTAAACACAAACAGAAGTGAAAAGCAACTTAGTCATACGACTTGCAAGCGGCAATGAATTGGTATCGTTAAAATCTAGTCATTTATTGTCGATGCCCAAGCTCTGGAAGCCTTCTACTGTTGAAGTGTATAACGCGCTGTTTTGCATCTTGGTTTCACATATGCAAATAAAACTGTTTTTAAAATAAAAATGGGGGTTTATGGTTCTTTTTGTCCGTAGCGAGTTAATAGTGCAACTGCGTCGTATAGGTCTATGTCTCCGTCGTTGTCTATGTCCTTGTTTGGGTCGTACTGGGGGTCGCCTATCTTGGCGCCGTAGATTGTTAATAAAGCAACTGCATCATAGAGGTCAACGTCTTTATCCGCATCAAAATCGCCAGGAATCACAAGAACCACGGTATCGCCTAAAAATGAATTATCAACTATATCAGTTTCACCTAGAACAGGTGTAGCATAAGCGCTTAAAGTATAATTGGCGTATCTTTGCAGCGTAGAAGTGTCCCACATAAATCTAATGATCTTCGTTTCTCCGACAAGAAGTGAGACATTTGCTGACGCTATAACGTTTGTTGTGTTCCAATACAATGTTAGTTTAAACGCTTCATTGGTTTGTCCTTCGTTGGTTACAGTCACATTGATCCATGTGACGATGGGAGGGGCCTGTGGGACTACCGTTTGACCATAACAGATGGTAAGGTTTGTCACAGCGATATCGGGTACAAGCGGTGACACTGTCACAGCCCACTCTATTACAGTTGTATATCCAACGAGTGGTATTTGTGGAGTTGTGTAGTTTATGAGCGTCCAGTTGCCTCCGGGGCATGGTGGTAATGGTGGCGATATCCATGTTACATTGTATATGTCATGCGAGATGTAAGATGCGTCGTTGTGCACGGTGTCTGGCGGTGTTGGTGGGTGCGGATGAGGTGGTGGCGGATAGACTCTTCCAGGGCCGCCTGCTTCGGCGTTGTCTTGAATGGGATCGCTTATGGCTATCTGCATGGTGGTGGAGTTCACTCCCGCCGCTGTTACGCAGTGTCCTGACTCGTATGGATATGGATATTCTTCTCGTATCCAGGATTCTCCGTCGAAGTACCAGAACCCAAGCATTAAGATGACGTCTTCTGACCTTTCAATTTCTTTTTCTA
>QMYO01000041.1 GCA_003662715.1 Candidatus Bathyarchaeota archaeon
CCTCACATGCATCGCAGAGTTTTCCATCTATTTTGACATGAGGGAAAAACTTGTAGGCGCACATAGAAACTGGCTGCCACTTCGCATGCACCTTTCCCTTCCCCAACCGTGCATACGCTTCCAATTTTAATTTCTGATTCGGAGCTAACTTTGCTATGGAAATTCTGTCGCTTACAGGATGGATATCTGGATTTTCTGATACAAGGTCTCCGGAATATACAGTTCTTGTGCCCTCCACAGCCTCAACATTCAATGTCAACGCCACACGACAGAGATTACATCCGAACTCGCTTTTGCATGGACATTCTTCAGGCAGATTATAAGAGTCTAAATCAGTCGTGAGGGGGATAAGCCCAAGTCTGTGAGCGAGAACCTCATCATCAAGCACTGAAGAGTTTTCAAGAATAACCACATCATCCACAGCCATAGAAGGAATTTCCGTCAACATAAGCCTGCGTAATGCGTTCATAAAAGAGACATCGACGCCCCGAATAACCAATCGCATAGTGTTATCCGTCTTATCAACAATCTCAACTTCTACCAAAACTAAGCCCTCCCAGCAATAACCTGTAAACACATGTTAAACCCTACGACCCCTACGTCCTCCCTTTCTCCTCGTCCCATCATGTGGAATAGGCGTAACCTCTTCAATACGACCAATGCGGAATCCAGCGCGAGCAAGTCCCCGTATAGCCGCCTGTGCCCCAGGACCCGGCGTCCGAGCATCCGACCCTCCTGGAGCCCGCACCTTTATGTGTATAGCAGTTATTCCCTTGTCTTTAGCTATAGCAGCAGCTTGAGCCGCAGCCCGCATAGCCGCGTGAGGCGATGATTCCAATCGGTCTGACTTGACAAACATGCCTCCGGAAGTTCTGGCAATAGTTTCGGCGCCGGTTACATCAGTAACATGTATGATGGTGTTATTGTAGGAACTGTATATGTGAACCACCGCCCATTTATCAGGTTTTTTGCTCATCAAGTTTCCTCCTTAGTCTCTTTTGCAGTCTCTATTTTTGTCTCTGCTGCTCTGCCGAAAGATTCTCGTAAAGGATGGTTAGGATTTGACAAGGGACTGGTTGGAGCATAGGTTATTTTCGCTTCTTCATTCTCCATAACCAAATAACTTGGAGAGGATACTCGCTTATTTCCTATAGCAATGTGACCATGCGTGATGAGTTGACGAGCCTGATATAGGGATGTGGCTAAGCCTTTCCGAAATACGAGTGTTTGAAGCCTGCGTTCAAGGACAGCTTCTAAAGTTAAATCCAAAACATCATCTAACACTGCAGTTTTGGGAAGAATCCCGAGACGACTAAGTCTTCCGAGAAGCTGTTTCTCCAGTTTTCCTCTTCCTTCAGCAGACATGCTCAGAAGCGACCTGGCTATAGCTCGAAACCTTGAAACCATAGACTTGTGGCGCCATAGTTCCTTCTTGTTTCGTAACCCATACTGACCAAGCATTTTAAGTTCTTCTTGCAAAACGTCGACTTGCCAAGGGTTTCTCGCGGTTTCATATTTTTTTCGTTGCTTCTTTGGGTCACCCATCAGCGCATCCTCACTTGTTTTCTCTTCACGCCTAAAGCTTTTGCTTTTCTTCCCGTTGTTTTTGTTCTTTGTCCTCGCACCTTTAACCCATGCGAGTGGCGGAAGCCTTTCCATGATTTTATCCTTTTCATTTGGTCGATGTCTGATTTGATTTGAAGAGTTAAGTCGGCACCCACAAGATGAATGTCCCTTCCAGTTTCTCTGTCTTTAGGACGATTGAGAAGCCAGCTTGGTAAGCCATATTTTGCGGGATTCTTTATCATGTCCTCAAGCTTTTCAATATCAGATTCTGGAAGGAAGCCTAAACGAACATTCGGGTCAATTCCGGCTTTTTGAACAATCACGTGTGCAAGTCTGGTTCCTATACCCTTTACTCTAGACAGCGCATAACCTACCTTTTGGGCGCCATCTAAGTCTGTGTTAGCGATTCGAGTGATGTGCCGGAACTCTTTAGACATTATGAACCGTCCATGCATTTTTTAAACTAACTACGGAAGTAACGTGTATTTTATTTAAACCTTGCTTAAAACTATTTCAAAAGGATTTAAACGCTTTCTTCAAGAGTCGCCTAATCCCATTTCTCAAGACATCTTCGAATGAGTTAAGGCTGAAAACTCATGCTTAACTATGGCGCATAGTTATTCGTTAAACCTTTGCTAAGAGAGAAATTTTTCCTTCTTTCGTCCACGCTACAGGCGCATCTGCTATGATTTTCCAGTGTTTCATACATATAGGAACCCTTTTAGAACTCAGGAAAAAGGCGGGTTTAGTCTTACACTCTGGACAGTGGCTTATCTCGTTGATAAATTTCTTGAGACTGATAGGCGCCAATTTTTTCTTCCTCAACGTCTGAAAGGGGAAGGCTTTACATCGATAACCGCTTTATGCGGCTCATACAGCTTAGCCCTTCGGGTCAGTATTTTATTTTTTAGTAATCACTATAGAAGAATCTTTCGTTTATGGGTGTTGCGCCTTCCTCTCTTTTTTTTACTCTTCATGGCGTGAATGAAGTGTAATCAAGAGAAGGAAAGGGAAGGAAAGGAGGCACGGCTACAATCCGCCAAGAGAGGGTAGATCTCTTAGCGAAAGGAGAAAGGGGTGTTTCTCCGCGCCTCTCTTACCATTCCAACAAAGCCTCTGAAAAGATGATTAACCATATAAACTTTTTTCTGTACACATCCGCATCCCAAAGAGAGGATTAGTTCAAGCCCTCCCAGAAACCCTTAAGCCTTATTTGTCCCGTAAAGAAAAATGGTGCATTCTGCTCGAAGAGACTAGTGTCTCTCTAAATCATTTGTGACCTTGTTATTTAATGAAAAACGCTGCAACTAGCTTGGTTAACTCCGCGAAATCTTTAGCCCTTTCTCCTCCAGCCAAACTATGAAAGTCATTATTGGACATCCAGCTTCAGCTTCTTCGCCACAATAGTTTTCATCGTCAATTGTAGGACAACTTGGGCAGAATTCATCCACGAGAGCATCTAAATCTTCAACAACGGATGTTGAGAGCTTCATCTCTGCTTTCTCTTCTAATTTGATAGGTTCTCCCTTTTCCTCTCGTATCCACTGTTTGACTTGTTTAGCGGTTGGCCTCTCTCCTCTTTCCAGTTGCTTCTCAAGTTTCTTCACCACTGCTCTCTGGATGTCTTCGGGCTCTTTACGTAGCGGTCTTGTTGCAAACTCGCTTATATCCGATGTTCGTCGGTTTGGGAAATATTTTTCCATGAACTCTATATGCTTTTCGATATAATGGATAGTGTCGTAGTTTTTCTTGCAAAATTCGTTCAGCGCTTTCTTATCGCCACTCGCCAGTAGGTCTTTCATCTTAACGTAGAATTTCTCGCAACGTACCATAACAATCTCACCATGCAATGCGGATTTAAGTCAAATACACAATTAACTTAAGGGGCTTATTTTGTGTTATGAACCCTGAATAAATATTGAAAATTTAGCTTCCAAAGAAACTCAACCACATAGATGCAAGTCGCCCTCAACATTCCTAATGTGCTGACTGAAATGTCACCAAAGATTTTTAAGCGTTAATAAGCGGCTAGTGTCTTTGATGCCAACCAACGCTCGGTGTCTCTCATGCTAACCCTCAAGAAAAACATACTGATAAAAAGAGGAATACCCTTTCTGCTGTTCGGACTAACAATCTTTGTCATCTATCTCTATTTCTTCGTCGGAATAGCAAAAATCATCGAAGCCGTCAAAAAGGTAGACCCCCTCTATTATTCGTTGGCTTTCTTAGCATTCCTAATGGGTACCGCCTTCTATTCGTTAGCTTGGCAACGCATTCTCGAACTTCTACAAATAAAAAGTGCATTCCGAAAGACCTTCTCCTTCATCTGGATAGGCAGCTTTGTTGATTTAGTGATTCCAGCCGAATCCTTCAGCGGCGAGCTTTCCAAGATTTATCTAATGTCCAAAAATTCAGGCGAAGACATGGGAAAAGTAGCAGCATCAGTCGTGAGCCACCGAATTCTAACAATGACCACAATGCTTGCAGGCATAATTACAGGCTCAACCCTTCTCCTCTTCCAGTATAAGACGCCTCCACTCGTCGTCAACCTAATGCTGTTTGTAGCCGCCTCCACCATCGTTGCACTCTCCCTGATGTGCTACTTATCCTTAAAACCACAAGCAACCATGAAAATAGCAGCACTAATCATGCGCTTCCTTTCCTTCATCTCCAGAGGACGCTGGGAACTAACTCATTTTAAACTTGAGTTAGAGAAGGCACTGACAACCTTCCATCAAGGAATGCGCATCCTAACCGAAAGACCAAAGAAACTTTTAGCTCCCCTACTTTTCTCTGCAATAGCATTCCTCCTCGACCTATCGCTTTTCTCCCTTGTTCTGTCATCCCTAGATTTCTCTGTTTCCCTCAGCGTAATTCTAATAGTCTACACTATCGTCAACGCCATACAAACAATCCCCCTAGGCATACCCGGAGAAGTTGGAATAACCGACGTAGCAATGACCAGCCTCTACTACCTACTCGGCATCCCAGCAGGCATCAGCGCCGCCGCAACCCTACTAACCCGAGCATTAACCGTGTGGCTCAGAATATTTGGAGGATACCTCATCATTCAATGGATGGGAATCACAATCCTGCGACATCATAATGCACACGCAGAAAGAAAAAGTAACCACTGAACTCTCCAAGGTTTATGAAAAATGATATTGGTGACACCATGGATTAGATTCAAAGCTTAGTTTAAATCCTTGTTTTTGCATGGACCATTATCCCCCAGACAGTGCAAGAATTTTCGACATTTTCATAGAATACGAAGAATGATTCGAGTAATGTGATGGCGTTAATCTATGAGTTTTGGGCGATATGACATTCCAACCGAAGTTGCTAGGAACTTACTTGAGAGGTTAAGAGTATCTTACAAAGAAAGATGTTCAAGAGAAATAGGATATAGCTTTACGCTGCTCCATACGATGAATGGAATGAAATCTACGTCGACGAGAAAGAGTTAGATTCAGTTTCTTTTAACATTAGTAAAATTTAAATCTATTTATAATTACTAATATTAAATATGTCAACTCAAATATTCCCAAGAGATATTATGCCCAATCTAATGAAATGGCTGAATAGAAGGGAGGCATATGCTATTAAAGGCCCTAGGCAATCTGGAAAAACGACTATTCTGAAAATTTTGCAGAAAAATTTGAAAGGAAAGAATGTTATCTTCATGAATTTTGAGGATCCGGACGTTCTCGAGGCATTTGAAACGGATCCTAAGGAGTACGTTAAAAGTTTCACGCTAAAAAAAGGTAGGTATTACTTTCTGATGGACGAGTATCATTACGTGAAAAATCCTGGAAAGACGTTAAAGTTACTGTATGATACTCTTGAGAACGCAAAGTTCATAGTTACTGGCAGCTCGTCCCTTGAGCTTAGCGGTGCAATGGCAAAATTTTTGGTGGGAAGGATTTTCTTCTTCGAGCTCTTTCCATTCAATTTCCACGAATTCTTGGTCGCAAAAAACGAAAGACTTGCTAGGATTTATGAGGAGAAGAATAATCATATCAGGGAGTTTTTAGTCGAGGGAAAAACATTTATTGAAAGAGACATTTTCCTGAAAGAATTTACTCCTTTATTCAACGAGTATCTAATATTCGGAGGTTATCCAGCTGTAATTAAGGCAAAGGATAGTGAAACCAAAAGGGTTATCTTGAAAAACATCTATGACACTTACATTTCAAAGGATGTCATTGAATTCTTAAGAATCAGTGATGCGTTCAAATATAGATGCGTTGTGAGAGCGCTAGCCACTCTAATCGGAAACCTGCTTAACTATACAGAACTTTGTTCTACATGCCAAAGCTATTATAAAGAAGTGAAGAGAATAATCTCTATTCTATCGGAAACTTATATCGTTAAAATTATTAGACCGTTTTACCGAAATCCTATCACAGAACTGAAGAAGAATCCCAAGATATACTTCTTCGACTTAGGCCTCAGAAACTACATTATAGGAAATTTCAATCCATTAGAAAAGAGAACAGATGTTGGAGCCGTAATCGAGAACTACGTCTTTCTAGGGTTGAGAAACAGCTTTCCAGGTAAGACGATAAACTATTGGAGGACAATAGCAAAGGCGGAAGTTGATTTTGTTCTTAGGTTGAATGAGCAAGTGATTCCAATAGAAGTAAAATATCAAACGTTCAAGCAACCGAAGATCTCAAAAAGTTTGAGGAGTTTTATAAAGACTTACAAGCCGAAAAGGGCGATGGTAGTTACGAAGGATTTTTGGGGTAAGAAAAAGATTGAGGATACGATCGTTATGTTTACTCCAGCCTGTTATTTATGAGTACTTAAGTATGCACATTATTAATTTTTCATCTCTTTTTCTACTATTGAACCTTTTCAACACTATCTAAATTCACTCTAGCTAGCTCATCTGTACTCCCTTATCTTCATTCATTCACTCCTAATACCTTACGCTCGCAATCAAGGGTTTAAATGTAATTTCTGTTGTTTGGCGCCGGGGATGGGATTTGAACCTACGAAGGCAAGGAGATGTCACCAAACCTCCCCATTTTTCTGTTTATCAGGTAAACTTGTTAACTTCCTTGCGTTAGGGCTACTTCTTTGACTTTGTTCACGGAATTCGTTTGCCCATTTTAATGCGTTTTGCGCTTCATTTCGTGACACCACGTCAACTGCCTCGTACACTGCTCTATGTCTCTTTCTGCGCATTTGGTCGAAAACGTCGACAATTCTTTCTGTTAGTTGTTCTTTGAACGTGGCACGTAAATATCTTAACACGGCGATGTGACCAAACTGTGTGGAGGGTCTGAAACCTTTTAGAAACATCAGAGCTCGACCCGCTTGTAGCATGGCATTGTATGCGATGGATAGTGCCCAGTCGTAATTTTCTTCGTCTAGCATGTGTTGGGCTACGCTTAGGTCTCTTAAGGCGATCTTAAGGTTTCTTTTCGCCAATTCTTGTTAGGTTTTATCCGTTGAATGATTCTGTCCTTTAACAGTTCGTCTAAACTCATCCACATCGCCCACGAGTCCGATTAGAGGGTTATCTGCAATTTCTGTTAGGAGGTGATGTTTAGTCTTTGCCCTTTTTTCAAATTCCCTTTCGGACCAAAGGATATAGTTGATTTCTCTCCCTATTTCTTTTTCAACTTTTCTAATTCCGGCTATTAGATTCTCTTCGGCAATGTCGCCGATGATTAGCAGATCGACGTCGCTCGTTTCAAGTTCTTCTCCTCTTGCCACGGAACCGTAGATTAGTGCGTATTTGGCTTTTTTGAGTTCTGGTAAAGATGACTTCAATTGTTGACCTAGAGCAGTGGTTTTTAAGAGAAGTTTTCTTAATTCGTCGTATATGATAGAATCCTTGTTGATTGTGAACAGCCTGAGTTTTCCTTTTCTTTCCTCGGTTACAAGACCAAGATCCTTCAGCTTTTCGATCTCTTTGTATACAACGCTGAATGTGAGTCCGAGTTCCTTTGACAACTGGCGAATGTATAAGCTACGGTTAGGGTTTATGACTAGCTTAGAAAGGAGGAGAACTCTTGTTCTCGATCCGAACAGTTTATCTACTTGAGAGGTCATGATATCTATTTTAGAGATAAAACTATTTATACCTAACGGTTTCAAAAACTGAAATAAACGCATCCTGTGGCGCCGGGAATTAGATCCAAACCTACGTTTAAATCCTTGTTTTTTGGCATGGACCCCGGAGAAAACGACGATCGCATTTCAGACTTTTAGAACTAGAGGCTACCTCTTCTCCTTGGGTACGTGGCTGTCTAAATAGAGAAAATTAACAACTTAGGATTTACATGAAAGACTTATGTATATATTACTTAGGAAAAGACTACTATGAAACATCCTTTGATCATTGTTAGAATTTCTAAGAAATTGAAACAGCGTTGGATTGCGAAACACGAGAAAAACGGGCTTGACGAGTGGCGTCTTGCTTCTTTTGTTAAATCTCAGTATTTTCTATGCGGGTTTGACCGTTTAGGCGAAGAAGTGCTTCTCTTTAAGTTTAGATTTCAGAAAAAGGGTGGACAGCCAATGAGGGCAACGCTGTGGGTTAGGAAAAAGAAAATAAATGGCGGGATCGTAGAGTTAATTGTGTTTCGGGGGCATGTTGAGTCTCTTGAAGGCTAGTAAAATGGAATTAATGGAAAAGGTTCCAATCAAAATAGATAAAAATCTAGTTCCTATGGCACTCCCTGAAGAGCTGATCCTCTATACAATTGATTCGTCTCACCTACTGCTAGCTATAAAACCATTACGCGATTTCGAGACGAAGGCTTTGTCTAAAAACAATGTCAAAGTCAAACTTGAAGGAAATGAATACCTAGTAGAATTACCCAAGAAAATCTACAACTTTTATCATATGGACGAGGCTGACTATACGGTTATGGTTTCTGAAATAAGTCCAAGAACAATAGAGATATTGCTTTAGTTTCCTTTTTGTATACTCGAATCTTTAGCAGTTTTTAAACTGAAATGGAAAGTGACATCGTTATAAGAAGTTTAGCGCCGGGGGGTTAGGTTCAAACCTACGTTTAAATCCTTGTTTTTCATGGAATCAGAAATCCAAGTGAACGCCGCGCGTGCTAAACACGAAAATCGATACCATCAAGAGGATAATCAAACCCATTATTGCTATCATTTTTGTTCAGCACGCTTCCGTAGTTTTGGAAACCACTTAGGCACTAGTTTTTGGTATGCAATATACTCTTCACCGAGTATTCTTATCAGATCTTTTTCCTCATATGTTGCCATCTTATTGTATAGGATGAAGAACGCTAGCCAAACTCCAAATGAAAGGAGCGAGGGACTGATAAAGAAAAATCCTAGGCAGAACAGTAGGATTCCAAGATACATGGGATGTCGAACCCAAGAATAAACACCTGAGTCAATGAGTCTAGGTTGATCAGTTATTTCACCGAAAACTGCTTTGTGTGACTTTGCTATGAGATATAAGCCAAAACCCAGTGAAAGAATCGCTGGTAGTAGGAGCACAGGAAGAGACAACAACCCAGCCAAGACTGTTGAGTACCTAAAGACAAAGAAACTCAAAGAATCTATCGCCCATACCACAAAGAACAAGATTATCACTATGAGCTGAATTTGGTCGCAATGCGGATATTCAGACCCCAAGCCAGTTTTATTCTTTGAAATTTTAACCACAACCATTGAGCGCTTAATATTTCCAAATTTCCATGCACGTATATTATATATTTATGTTACAAGACCCAAGTCAATTACATCAGCATAGTTGTCGCATGCCTCATGCAGGTGTAGGATTTGAACCCGCGACAAATGGAGATATCACCAGCAAGCTCCTTTTTTCTTTGTAGGAAAAGAAATTGTCCTTTCTTGCTTTATTTAACTGTTTCTAACAATTTTATGAGCGTGACAGTGTAATGTAACTTCTATCTTAAACCGTTTCGATTTAAACGTAGTTTGTGTAGTTTGGCGCCGGGGGTGGGATTTGAACCCACGCGACCCATAAAAGGTCACAGGCTATCTAAGTCAGCTCCAGGCTTAAGCTCCATTCAGAGATTGGAACTGCTCCATACCTGATTTCCCGCATTTGTTAGGCTCTAGGAGACCCCGGCGGTGCTGTTCATAAGTTTATTGGGGAGGGTGTTTTATAGCTTTTGAAATTAAAAC
>QMYO01000042.1 GCA_003662715.1 Candidatus Bathyarchaeota archaeon
CGTTAACTTCACTATAGCCTCAAAGACTTATACGACAAACAAATCAATTAGTTTGCTAGAAGGACTTTACACTGTTACTATGCCTTCTACATGGATGAATGGCACCGACGAATACCTCTTTAGACACTGGGAGGACGATTCCACTAATCCGGTTCGCGTCGTATCTCTAAAATCTAACACAACTATCACAGCAACCTACGGACTCGCGCAAAATTATACTTTAACGGTTAATTCGGTTCCTATTGTTGACGTTAACTTCACTATAGCCTCAAAGACTTATACGACAAACAAATCAATTAGTTTGCTAGAAGGACTTTACACTGTTACTATGCCTTCAACCTGGACGGTTGGCACTGACCAATATAACTTCGTGAAGTGGGAAAACAATTCCACCAATCCAACTCGTGTTGTATCTTTAACGTCCAACACAACCATCACAGCCATCTACAACCAGTCATACGTTAAAGTCTACGTTAACCAGACCCTCGGATACATACCTGGACAACCTTCAGGCCAAACGGTCACGGTTGACATAATCATTGAAGTAACTAATATAACTGATAACAGCCCTGGAGGCATCGTTGGTTGGACAATAGACATACAGGTTGACCCTGATGTCCTTAACCTTACCACAGCTATAGGAGCAGAACCTGGATACTTCCTATGGGAATTTGCAAACTTTTACTCCTATAGCGCTCCGTCCCTCGACTTCTCTTTAAATGCAACAACAGGCTTCGGCGAAATTACGGAACTCTTGCTTGGTGTCCCCGGAGGGGCAGGCGATTATTGGAGCGGCTACAAACTAGTATCCTTTAACATGACCTCAAAATCAGAGACCGCCTATTCCCTAATAGACCTAATTGACGTCTATTACATGACAGATAGCAAATGGTACCCAGTTGACGAGGTTATAGACGGCTACTACAACCCAGTACCTGTCTTGACAGTGGAGTCAACACCTATCGATGGCATCAACTTCACTATAGACTCAACAACTTATACGACAAACACATCAATTAGCTTGCCGAAAGAAGCCACTGTTACTATGCCTTTAACTTGGACGGTTGACACCGACAAATATATCTTTAGGCATTGGGAGGACAATTCCACTGATCCAGTGCGCACCCTAAATTTGGTATCTAACACAACCATCACAGCAACCTATGGGCTCGTGCAAAACTATACTTTAACTGTTAATTCAGAGCCTATTGCCGGGGTTAACTTCACTATAGGCTCAACAACTTATCTGACAAACACATCAGTTAGCTTACTTGAAGGCTCTTACACTGTTACTATGCCTTCAACCTGGATAGTTGGCGCTGACCAATATAACTTCGTGAAGTGGGAGAACAATTCCACCAATCCAACTCGTGTTGTATCTTTAACGTCCAACAAAACCATCATCGCCACCTATGAACGCGTACTAGAAAATTATACTTTAACGGTTAATTCGGTTCCTATCGATGGCATCGACTTTACCATTAATGGGACGTCTTATACGACAAACAAATCAATTAGTTTGCTAGAAGGACTTTACACTGTTACTATGCCTTCTACATGGACGGTTGGTACTGACCAATATAACTTCGTGAAGTGGGAAAACAATTCCACCAATCCAACTCGTGTTGTATCTTTAACGTCCAACACAACCATCACAGCAACCTACGAACTGGCGTTAACTCCTCCTGTAGCCTCTTTCATTTTTTCACCAACCGAACCCATTGTAGGCGAGACAGTGACATTTAACGCATCAGCAAGCGCTGACGCTGACGGAACCATTGTTAGCTACTCTTGGGATTTTGGCGACGGAACCACTGAGACTTACGTGAAAGACGTAAACTTAACTGCCATCGCAACCCACGCCTATGAGGCTGCTGGAGACTACAATGTCACCTTAACCGTCACTGATGACGACGGACTAACTCACACCATAACAAAGACTATCACGGTAAAAGAAGCACCGCCTCCAGGCCTTCCATCATGGATATACGTGATAATCATTGCAGTAATCGCCATTATAATAATAGGAACCGCTGTGTATTATCTAAAAATAAGACAGAAGCCAACGTAGCGACAGAAGACGACCTTCCCCCTTTACTTTTTTTAAATTAGCTCAAGAGTAAACTGTTTGCCAGTTTACACAGCAGACCAAAAAATAAAACTAGAAAAATACAATAGAACTAAACATGGAATAAATATTTATTCCAATTCGTAAGTTTATAATATGTAGTAAGAGATTCGGGAACAATCTCAACTAAAAAAAGAGAATAGGAGAAGAAAATCATGAAAACCAATTATACAATTAACGGAAAAAACCCTCTGCCCATGCTAATCCTCCTAATGCTTGTACTCAGCATACTCAGTACACTTGGCGTGAACGTGAAAATAGCTTCCGCTGAGGAATATCCCTCTATTTACATGGAGCCTGCGTATACGGATACAACGTTAACACTTGGCACAAACTTTACTATCTCGATTAAGACAGATTATAATGGAACTGACATTCAAGGTTGGCAGTTTACTCTAAGCTATAATCCTTATGTTTTGCATGGCGTAGAAGTTGTTAATGGCGATCTCATCACTAAGGATAAGCATGCCTCAGCCTTGTTCCTGACCGGAGGCTTCAACAACACGGAAGGCAAACTAAGGAACACCGGCGCCATCTTCTTAGATACTGAGCCCGCTGACGGCGTGGACGTAACTTCTGGACCCGGAACACTCGCCAACATAACCTTCACCGTAGTAGGATACGGCGCCACCCCCATAGCCTTCGGAAGAGGCCAGTCAGAAACTCTACTCTTAGGGTGGAACGCTACCCCCACCCAAGAATACCCATACGGCCAAGGATACCACATCATAGATGCAGAAACCATGCCAACCCACATCCAAGACAGCCTCCTCATCAACGTTCAACCAATCCATGACATAGCCATAGCTGCCATAAACGCTCCATCCCAAGTACCAATCGGGCAAACAGCACAAATTAACGTCACCATCGCAAATGAAGGCAACTACACAGAAAACGGCAACCTAACCCTCCAATACAACACCACCCCAATAGACACCAAATCATTCACCCTAACCAGAGGAGAATACAAAACAATCCCCTTCAACTGGAGCACTACCGGTCTTGATCCAGGCAATTACACTTTGAATGTTACTGCAACCATTCCCGTGGATGAAGACCTAACCGACAACACAAACACCACGTCAATTGAGCTTAAGTTAGCTCACAATGTAGTCGTCACCTATATAGCCGCTCCATCCACAACAGCACGTGGAGAAACAATATCCATTAATGTAACTGTTGTGAACAAAGGTTCTTTTGACGAATCCGCAAATGTCACCCTTACCTATGATGACACCCTCATAGATTTTCAGATCAAAAATATAGCCGCAGGCGATTCAGCAACCGTTGAATTTAACTGGAACACTACTGGTCTTGATTTAGGCCTCTACACTTTGAATGTTACTGCAACCATTCCCGTGGATGAAGACCTAACCGACAACACTTATACCACAGACATCACGCTAAAGTTGGGCTACGACTTATTTGTTAGGCGCATGACAGCTTCTCCCCGTGATGCTGAAGCTGGAGAAACCGTAAACATCACGGTTATCATAGAAAACAACGGCGCCTACAACGCAACCAACTTTAACCTTGCAGTCACCTATGACACAACTCTCATCGAAAACCAAACAATTCCCCTACTACCCACAGGAGAATCCAAAACTCTAACAATCATTTGGGACACCACAAATATAGACCCAGGTTCATACACAATAACGACTGAAGCAATCTTGGCAACAGATGAGGATCCGGCAAACAACAAAAAAACTGGAATAGTTAATCTTATAGTTCTTCACGACATAGCCATCACCAACGTAACAGTTTCCACAGATACAGCTAAAATCGGAGAATCCATATCCATCAACGTAACCGTTATGAACGAAGGCATTGAAAACGAAACTGTCACCGTAACCGTCTATTACAACGACACTCAAATTGGAACACAATCCATCACGGAAATGGCATCTGGCGCATCTCAACTCTTAACTTTCAGCTGGGACACATCTAACGTGACTGCTGGAACCTACATCATAAAGGCTGTAGCGACTCCAGTAGCCGGTGAGATGGACACAAATGACAACACATTTACAGATGTTACCGTAACCATTGAAAAGGTCCCAACTCAAAATATCCTTATCTATGTGGCAGCTGCAGGAGCAGTGATAATCATTATAATGGCAGTGGCTATTTACTTACTGAAAATTAGAAAACCAACATAACCATTTTCTCCTCTTTTTATACATAAACATCTATATCAGATTAATTGTGAATGCTGAAGGCACCAAAAAGTTTTAAAATGTGAACGTTGAAGAGTGTGAGTATCTGATAGTCCATACACGAAATGCTTTGCAGGTGAATTGAAAATGAAAACAAAAACGTCATTAAAATTCTTCATTTCACTTCTTATCTTATCTTTATTAAGTGTAAATATTAACCTGATAGGCGTCTTGGCGGCGCAAGATACTCACGACGTAGCGGTTGTTAAAGTCACCGTTAATCCTGAAAGGGTGGGATTTGGATTAGATGAAATAGTAAACATTATGGTTGTGGTTGCAAACCAAGGAGCGGAAAATGAAACCTTCAGCGTTACTGTTTCTTATGATAATACAGTCATTGGCACAAAAAACGTCACCAACTTAGCTCCAAGCATAAACACCACCCTAAACTTTGAGTGGAATACATCCAACTTAGCCGTTGGAACCTACTCCATTAACGCCACTGCCAGTTTAGTACCTAATGAAACTGACACCACTGATAACACAGTTATCTTAAAAGACGAAGTTTCCGTAGTTTCTCCCTACATGGTTATCCTTCCACGAAACACGAAAAATACCACATTAACATCAGGAAACTATACGATCTCCATATACACAAACTATAACGGAAGCGACATCTGGGGTTACCAATTCATATTAACCTATAATCCTTCCGTTTTGTACGGCATCAAAGTTACTAACGGCGACCTCATAACCGGAGCCAACGCCAAATTCATCCCGGGCAATTTCGACAATACCATAGGACAACTAGGACTGACAGGAGCATATGGCTGGGACGAAAGCACTGATCCACCAACTCTCGTAAACTTCACGGGACCAGGAGTACTGGCCTACGTCACTTTCACAATAGTTGGTGAGGGAGAATCACCTATAGAATTCGATATAATAGAGTCAAAATTGAAGAGAGCAAACGGCACCAACATCATAGATTCGATAACACACTTACGTGATGATCCAACAGAGGGAAAATTTTTAGATGGCTCTTTTAAGAACGTTGAAGAAGTCCTCTACGATGTAGCTGTAATTGACATCAACGCTTCGCCGAAGAACGTAACAGCAGGCGAGACCGTAACCATTAATGTTACCATCAAAAATAAGGGAAACACAATCGCAAGAGTTAAAGTAACGGTTTTCTGGGGCTACAATCCTATTATTGGGCCTCTCTATAATATTGGAGAATTAGGCGATATTACTATCGGAATTGGAGAAACTAAGATCGTATCCTTCGAATGGGACACAACTGACACATCAGAAGGAAGCCAGCCTCTAACAGCCAGGATTGAGCTACTCGGCAGCATTACGGATGCCAATATGGAAGACAATGAATTAACAATCGAGGACGCTGTTATGGTGAAAGCGGCTGTAGGTACACCAATACCCATTTTGCTACTAATCGCTATTGCTATAGTTGTAATCGTAGCTATCGTAATCATATACATCATTATACGAAAGATTAGAAAGTAACCTAAATCACACAAGCCTAAGTCATACAAAAATGCCTGCTCGTTTTTGAATAAAATTTAAATTATTAAAACGACTCAACATAGCACACTAAAGCGGGTGCAACTTTCATGACATTAAGAACCTATGTAATTCGAAGGATATTAATTATCATTCCCATATTCTTCTTAATCACTGTGCTCATATTCTTTATGGTCTATGCTGCTCCAGGCGACCCCTCGAGAATGCTTGTTGGCGAAAAAGGCAGAGTTCCTCCAGAGAGAGTAGAGGAGTTTATAAAGAAATGGGGTCTAGACCAACCGGTCTACATTCAATATATTCTCTGGGTAGGCAGACTTCTCCAAGGAAACTTAGGCTATTCGTTTAGAAATAACAAGCCCGTTATAGTAGTTATAGGCGAAAGATTACAGCTTACATTAGAACTTATGATTAGCGCAGAAATCATATCCATTATTATTGCCATAGTTCTGGGCGTTATCGCAGCTGTTAAGCATTATTCAATATTTGACGGAACAGCCTCAGTGGCAGCGCTGATTGGATATTCTACACCCAACTTTTGGCTAGCACTGATGTTAATACTTTTTTTTGCAGAAAATCTACGATGGTTTCCAGCGGGCGGCACTTTCACACAAGGTATATCCTTTCCTACACCCTTTCATGCCACGATGGACCACCTAGAACATCTTATACTTCCAGTGACCGTTCTCGTTTTAGGATGGACAGCCTATCTTTTCCGCATGGTAAGAGCAAGCATGTTAGAAGTATTAGGGCAAGATTACATCACCACTGCTAGAGCTAAAGGCCTAAAAGAAAGAGTTGTAATCTATAAACACGCCCTAAGAAACGCTTTATTACCCGTAATAACATATGAAGGCTTCTCTATAGGATACCTTTTCGCTGGTGCAGCTGTTATTGAATACATTTTCGGTTGGACAGGCCTAGGTCATTTCTTCGTGGAAATGACGAACCTACGCGATTACCCTTCAGTAATAGGACTCAGCGTGATTATTGCTATTATGGTTCTGCTGTCAAACTTGGTTGCAGATATAGCCTATGCTTTAGCAGACCCACGAATAAGATATGATTAAAGATTGATGATAAGGTGAGGATTATGGCAAATAGTTTGAGCTCGGAATCAGCGGTTAAAACTAAAGTTTATAAGCCTTCACGGGCAACTCGACTCTTCACTGTTTGGAGAAAACTTAGAAGAAGCAAATTATCTGTTACTGGTTTTGGGATAGTTTTATTCATAGTATTGGTCGCAGCACTTGCACCTATGATTACTCCCTATGATCCCAAAGAATTAGGCACATCAAGGCTTCCGCCATCAATGGAGCATCCTTTTGGAACAGACTCTCGAGGCAGAGATATGTTTAGCTTAGTTGTTTACGGTGCGAGGATTTCTCTCTACGTTGGGGTTGCCTCTGTTATAATAGAAATGCTTATCGGTGTAAGCTTCGGGATGATTGCGGGTTACTTCGGAGGACTAATTGACGAGTTAATGATGCGTATAACAGATGTTCTTATGACTATTCCTACCCTTATACTGTTAATCATAGCCGTTGCTATATTTGAAGTGAAAAGTGTACATATAATCGTACTCATAATGGGCTTAATCGGATGGCCTTTTATGGCCAGAGTAGTGAGAAGCGAGTTCTTATCACTTAGAGAAAGAACTTATGTTGAAGCAGCGAGATCTATGGGAGCAAGCAGCTGGCGCATCATAGTACATCATATCCTGCCTAACACATTGTCCACCGTCATCGTCCTTGCAACCATGGATATACCCTGGTACATTTTTTATGAAGCAAGTTTAACCTTCTTAGGCTTTGGTGATCCTGCATCACCCTCTTGGGGCGTACTTCTAGAAAGGGGATACGACTTCGCAAGAACTCAATGGTGGATTATAACTTTTCCTGGCTTGGCGCTTTTCTTCACATCATTAGGATTTAATCTCTTCGGAGACGGATTAAGAGACGCTTTAGACGTGAAAGAAACAGCACGCTAGGCTTCAAAAAATAGCCATAGCCCACCTACTCTTGTATGTACATACCTATTCTGCAGACGTGTTTAGCTGAACTCTCGTTTTAATCTAGAACTTAAACCCAAAACCCTTAAATTTATGGAATACCCTTTTAACCATTGATACAAAAGAGGAAGGAGAAAACCTAAAAGATGATAGCAAAGAAAAAATTTGCAGCAGTGTTCACTGTTTTCATGTTCCTGATGAGTCTAGCTATAATAAACGTGCCAGTGAAATCTCAGTCTGAGCCGACGGTCTTTTACGTTGACCAGCCCTTAGGATATATAGAGGCAAAACCGGCAGGAACAACATTCTGGGTTGACATCCTAGTTAATGCAAGTGGTCTACCATTCTACCACCCCGATGGAATTGTCGGTTGGGGATTTTTAGTAAAAGTTGATCCAACCGTACTTAAGCCTGTGGCTGTCAATGGTGCGACCGCTGGCTACTTCCTTTATGACTATGCAACTTTGACAGGCATTAATTACTCGTCTAAAGTAAGCATCCTTAGCACCATAGATAATGTCACAGGCGTAGTCGACGTTACGGAAATGATTGTTCCCACTCCGGGCTATGGAGCTGCTACTGATGATCCTTATGGTCTTATGCCTGCACCACAATTACTAGTTAGCATTCAGTTTGAATCATTAACGTTATATAGCGACACAACAATAAATATAACCAATCCCGAGTACATGGACGCTAATAACGTTTGGCATCCAGTAGTTGACGGTGATGGTTTCTACCAAGGACTTGAACAAGTACCAGTTGGAGCCGATCTGGTTGGCAGAAAGGGGTGGGCGGAACACCACCGCTTCAGACTGTCTAAAGACGGAGATGAGAGCATTGCAGACAGTCATGGTTCCCCGGGAGTCATGACTTTTTATGCAAAGATTAAGAACGTTGGAGACTTGCCCCTCACAGTAAGAGCATTATTCAGGATGTCGAAAGGTGGAGTCCCAGAGCCTATGGTGGTATCAAACGAGGCTTTACTTGAGCCAGGAGATGTGGTCATCGTACAGGGCAATGCTAGGGCGTTTACAGAGGGTGACATCGGTAAATGGACTCTTGATGTTTTCTGTGAGTACTATTTCGCTGGTGTCTGGAACCTTGGAGAGACTGTAAAGGCGACTACGTTTGTCGTCGTAGCTTAGAACCAAAGCGGGAACAAAATTCCCTTTTTTTATATTTAAACAAGCCTTTAGGATGAGGCTTACTATGAGCCACAAATCAATCAGCCTGGCATTAACATCAATCGTATTCCTAGTTATGACCGTAGCGATTACACCAATTGGCAATGCAGTCGTGTGGACAAACGAAACAAGACTAACAACGCATCTAGCTTGGGATGCCTATCCGTCAATCGCTCAGATGCAGGATGACCGAATATGGTTTGTTTGGCAATCCGACAGAGGCGGAAACTGGACCTTCGACATTTACTATACAATTTATGATTGGTGGTTTGGCACATGGTCACCTCAGTTTCCACTCACCACGGATCCAAGCCATGACATTCATCCATCTCTAATGCAGACCAGCGATGGCACGTTGTGGCTATTTTGGTCGTCCATGAGAACTGGCAATTATGATTTGTTTTACATGACTTCTTCTGATAACGGTCACACGTGGACAAACGCCACCCAACTAACTACCAATCCAGGGCCAGATGTAGCCCCCTCGGCTATTCAAACGTCGAACGGCACGATATGGGTTGTTTGGCAAGCCTCCAGCATGGGAGATTATGATTTGTTTTACATGACTTCTTCTGATAACGGTCACACGTGGACAAACGCCACCCAACTAACCACCAA
>QMYO01000043.1 GCA_003662715.1 Candidatus Bathyarchaeota archaeon
GATTTTTCAGTTTTAACAGATGCTCTCAAATGTCGGTAGGTTTAAATTATTATTTTTCAATTTGAAACATTGGGCGGCGGTAGCCAAGCCAGGTCAAAGGCGGAGGACTCAAGATCGGGTGTTGGCTTATTAAGCCCCTATGAGCCATCCTCTCCCGTAGGGGTTCGCCGGTTCGAATCCGGCCCGCCGCATCATTTTAGTTTTGAAAGGATGTACAGAGCGTATAAGACATATGTTGAAAAGAGGGAGAAAGAGACTCATGGGTTTGGAGAAGTTTCTATAAGTTATATTTAGTGCATTGGTTTAATTATAATCATGCAGAAGTGAGGTGGAAACATTTGAGTGAAGAACTTCAAGAGGTTGGAAAGGTGACGCATTTTTTCGCAAGGATAAGTGTGGCGGTTGTAGAGTTGAAGGCTCCGATCTCGGTTGGCGACAGAATCATCATTAAAGGACCAACCACAAATCTTGAACAAACCGTAGAGTCTATGGAGATAGAGCACGAAAAAGTGGCAAGAGCAGAGGCGGGACAAAGCATTGGGCTGAAAGTAAACGATCGTGTTAGAGAAAACGACGTAGTCTATAAGGTTTCTTAAAATCAACCACGAAGAAACAGCGAATAAATGAATTTCAGAAAAAGTTTAATCAAGAAATTAGTTGAACCCCTAACAAACATGAGGAAGGAGTAGGCATCTTGGAGAAGGCTTAAACAAGTAGGTGAAAAGGTGCCATCCAGCCTTATTAACCTAGAGGATTTTCCAGCCACAAAAAAGTATGTTTATTTAAATGCAGCATCCATCTCTTTGCGCAGTCGCTTGGTCCCTCGACTTCTAACGGGGCGACAACGTGGTCACCACGGACATGGAATTTCCAAGTATGGCCTATCTTTGGATGAGAATTAGGACAGAGAAAGACACATGAACATCTATGTGTTTCCTGAGAGAATTCTTTCGTAAGGGTCATCCGCTTTTTTTGGAAACAATGTTTCCTTTCCATTTTTCATGAGGATACGGCGCATATTTTTCGTAAAAAAACCTAAGAACCTTGCTTCGACGTTATGTTGATGTAAAGCTTCCTCAACTCTGTCTTTGGCTTCGGGGCTAACAGCGGCTAAAATTGTGCCTGTGGAGGACATAGACAATACTTGTTCATCTGATAGCTGGAAATATTCTTGTAATGTGTGTACTTCTTTTGGAATTTGAATTTTCTCCAATTCTATTTTGAAGCCAACTTTAGAGGCTTCAGCCATCTCGTTTAGAGTTGCTGTTAAACCTCCTTCTGTAGCGTCGTGCATGGCATGGACGCCCTCTATATCAGCGAGTAATAATGCTTCCTTCACGCAGCTCTGCAGGCTAACAAGCTTTGCAAGTTCTTGTGTTCTTTGAGCTCCAAACAGTCTTTCAGCTAAGGCTTTGTGTGTTAATGTAAAGTTGGCAACTATCTCTAGACCGATGGGCTTGATACATAATATATAATCCTCAGGTTTGGCACCGCCAGGCGTTATCAGTTTGTCTTTATCAACAACACCATAGGCTGTACATACTCCAAGCAGTGTTGACAAGCCTTCATAGGTTCCAGTGTGCCCCGTTACAATAGCCATTCCAAGCTCATCAGCGGCGCTACATGCTTGCTTCATGATTCTATAGAAAACTGTGGGTTCAGTTGATGGAGGACCTAAAAGATTTATGGTGCAGAATTCCGCTTTGGCTCCAAACAACGCTATGTCAGATGCCACGTAATGAATCAGAAGCCATCCGAACCATGCTTCTGGAACTCCGATACAGGGGTCTGTTGAAACAACTAGGTACTTATCCCCATCTATTAGGTGAACGCCTGAGTCAAATCCTGGCAAAGGCGGAACAATAACTCTTGAATCTTTCTTGATGTAGCTGAGCAGTTTCTTAAGGTTTTCAGTAGGAAGTTTTCCCATTTTGCAGAACCTTGCTATTTTCTTAGAAGTTCGATGCCTTTGCTGGTTATTTTGAAGGGAACCCACTCAAGAGGGTGTTCGCATCCTTCCATCTTCACTATTCGTAGTTCCCTTCGGCATGTTTCTTCGTTAAATCGGAAAAGAAAGATATTATGGGCTTTGTTTAGGTCTAAATCTGTGGCTCGCTGAGTTGCAACATCTTTTTGTGTTGCTGCTGTCATGACATCAATATTAACGATGTTGTCGAAATGACACCAATTAATGGTCCAATCTTCCACAGGCTCCATATATTTCAAATCATAGAGGGAGAATATTTGTTCGCTGAAGTCTCCAGCTGCAAATCGCGTTACGTGTTTTTCTGAAAGCAATCTGTCAATGCGTTTCATTTCTTCAAAATCATCAAGGCTAAAGTATATGACTTTCGAGTCTCGCGGATAGGGTTCAAAATGGGGAAAGGCTTGTATGGCAATGAATTTCCCCGCCTTCTCGTAAGGTTCTATGTCCCATCCAAACGATTTAAAATAGTCTCTCAGTCGCGGAAACGGTTTATCCATAACGTCAAAGGCAACTGTTTCTCCCTCTTGTAACCCTTGCCAAAGAAACTGCATAGCAAAAACGGTTTTCCCAGTGCCCGGAGGACCATAAAGAATGTTCCGCGAACCAGAAGCGATTCCACCGCCTATCAATTCGTCGAGTCCTTTTATTCCAGTTTTAAGCTTCACCATCGTATATGTCTCTTACAAGAAGATTTTCAGTAATTTGCTTTCATGTAGCAAAAATACTATGTAGATGCTTATCACGAGTTCAGGTAGCAAATAGCTTCCATTATATATCATGGAGTAAACTGCAGGATGCATCCCTTCAGGTGCAAAACTAGCAAAGAAAATTATGCCTGAAAGAAAGTGCGCTAGAAATCGTCCAGCTAAACCTACATTTACACCGATAAATGGGCGGTTCTGGAAGAACCCTGCAAGCCCAAGCATACCAAAAGCAATGGGATAGTCAAGCAACACTTGAGCGGGATGGAATATGAAGGGCTCAACTACTAATTGGACAAGACCATAGACTGCGGCAGCAAATAACCCTATCTTCGCTCCTCTTCTAAGTGCTAGCCAAAGGATTGGCACCATTGACCCAGCAGTTACTGATCCGCCTTGTGGGAGACTGAATAATTTGATGTAACTTAGTGCGGTTGCAAGGGCAACAAAAGAAGCAACCTCTCCAATAATCTTAGTTGAGAATCGAACATTACTTTTACTCATGTTTTTTCCTCCGCCAGTATTACCTGGATCAGGTTCAAACGGTCGACGGTCAAACAACCGTCCTCTCAGCCGGGTTACGCCCAGCTCCCGTCAATTCCTAATTAACCCAATTAAAGAAGTCTTTTAGTATATAATTTTATCGCTACAAAACGAGCTTGAATTTTCCGCCTTGGCATACGGATAGGCTTAAGATTCTTTTCTTTAGTGGCTCATAGGCTCGAATTCTTAAAGAATAGAAGGATTAGCCTTATTGCCCTAGTTAAGGATAATTATTATTTATTTGAGTGGTTATTTCCTATCCATAACCATATCTTTAGCTAAGGGCTGATTTACTCTATGAAAGCGCTTCCCAAAAGATGCGATATCCTTCAGATAGAGGAGAAGTGGCAAAAGCTATGGGAAGAGATGGGCATCTATCGCTTTAATTGGAAAGATGTTGAAAGTCCTACCTACAGCATCGACACGCCTCCACCTTACCCTTCGGGTGATTTTCACATGGGAAATGTCCTGAACTGGACCTACTTCGACATTGTGGCAAGATTCAAGCGTATGAGAGGATACAATGTTTATTTTCCTCAAGGATGGGACTGTCATGGTCTTCCTACAGAAGTGGAAACAGAAGCTCAATATAATATCAAAAAGACGGAGGTTCCGCCAGACGAGTTCAGAAAGTTGTGCGAAAGTCTTGTTAATAAATACATTGCTATAATGAAAAAAGCCATCATCCGCCTTGGATGCTCCATCGACTGGACAACCGAATACAAAACCATGGACCCTGACTACTGGAGAAGAACCCAGCTCTCCTTCATCCTCCTCTACAAGAAAGGATTCATCTACCAAGGAACCCACCCCATCAACTGGTGCCCCCGCTGTGAAACAGCCATAGCTGACGCTGAGGTGGAGCATGAAACAAGGGAGGGAACCCTGCATTATATACAATTTAAGTTGGCGGACAAAAAATCCTTAACCATAGCCACCACCCGTCCAGAACTCTTACCAGCATGCGTAACCGTGGCTGTGCACCCCAACGATGAACGATATCAACAATACATTGGAAAAGAAATCGCTGTACCTCTTACTAAAAGAAAAGTGAAAATCATTCCAGAGGACACGGTGGACCCCGCCTTCGGAACCGGCGTCGTGATGATATGTACCTACGGCGACAAGGCAGACGTAAAATGCGTGGCGAAACACAACTTACCCGTCATTATGTGTATTACTGAAACAGGTAAAATGAACGAAAACGCTGGAAAATACGCTGGATTAACAGTTAAAGAAGCCAAGAAAGCTGTGGCAAAGGACCTAGAAAAGGAAGGCTTGTTAGAAAAAACTGAGAGCATCCAACAAGAAGTCGGAGTTTGCTGGAGATGTAAAACCCCCGTTGAAATCCTTGAACGAAAACAATGGTTCATGAAAACCAGAGCATTAACCAACGAAGTTGAGAAAAACGCCCTAGAAATCACATGGTACCCAGACTACATGAAGACACGCCTAATCGACTGGGCAAAATCACTTGACTGGGACTGGGTGATCTCCCGACAAAGAGTCTTCGCTACCCCCATCCCCATCTGGTACTGTGCAAAGTGTGAAGAAACTATCCTTGCAGAGCCCAACTGGGTTCCTATAGACCCTAGAATAGAGAAACCTAAAATAGAAAAGTGCCCAAAATGCGGCTCCACTAGTTTCATTCCTGAAAAAGACGTGCTGGACACATGGTTTGACTCCTCCATCACATGTGCCGTTCACGCAGGCTGGCCTGACCGAAAAGATTGGCACAGACTCTTTCCAGCTAGTTTACATCCTTCAGGAGCCGATATTATCCGCACATGGGCATATTACCTCATGGTTCGACATCTTGCGCTGTTTAATGAGAAGCCATACAATAGCTGTTTGATCAACGGCATGGTTCTTGGAAGCGATGGCAGAAAGATGAGTAAGTCGCTAGGTAACTACGTGGCAACTCCCACCGTCTTCAGTAAATATGGAGCTGATGCCACCCGACAGTGGGCAGCGAGTGGAGGAGCAACTGGCTCAGACATACCTTTCCGCAAGCCAGATGTAGAATACGGATGGAGATTCCTCATCAAATTGTGGAACGTTGCTCGTTTCGCCATTCAACATCTACAAGATTACGTGCCACAGAAAAAGGTGGAGTTAGAACTCTTAGACAGATGGCTACTCAGCAAGCTGGAAAGAGTTACCAAAACGGTAACTGAAGCTTTTGAAAATTGCCAATTCAACATAGCAACTGATGAAACTCGAAACTTCACGTGGCATATATTTTGTGATCACTACATTGAGGCTATAAAACATCGGCTGTACCAACCCGAAAAGTATGGAGAAGGAAAAAAGGTTGCTGCTCAATACACTCTTTATACTGCCATTTACCGAATACTACAGCTTCTCGCGCCAGTTTCCCCTCACATAACTGAAGAAATATACCAAGCTATGTATGCAACAGACAAGAAACACAAGAGCATTCACGTTTCTAACTGGCCTACCGTAGAGGAGGAGAAAATAGATAATGAGGTGGAGCGGCAGGGCGACATGCTCATGGCGGTGATAAGCGCTGTGAGGAGAGAAAAGGCGGAGAGAAGGATGCCGTTAAACGCGCCTATCAAGAAACTGACGATTTACGCTGGAACCAAAGAAGATGCGCATGTTTTGAATCAGGTGATTGCGGATGTTGAAGGTACATGCAAAGCAGAGAAGATTGAAATATTGCCGGAGAAAGGTGAGGGCAAGGAAGTGCAAGAGTACCCAAACATTCGTTTTGTCGCCAAGTATTAACTGTGAAACAGCATCGTCATCATCTTTCAATTATGATCGTGTCATTCGGAAGTTTACCTAAAATTTTTGCCCGTTTTTCGGTGAAGACTAAAGTGTTTATCTGATATGATACACCAACTTTGTGCGGTAAGTAGAAATTGCTTTCATAATTGACAACCGTTCCGGGCACAAACAGTTTATCTCCAGCATCAATATCAACGTCATAAACGAATTCACCAACCCAATCGGGAGGAAAAGCTATTCCAAGTTCGTAACCGCCATACCACCATTTATCCTGCTCAATTCCTACTTCTTGGTAATATTTCTTCATTCTTTCATTGAACTCAGCGACTGGTAGATTTGGTCTAATCAATTCGGCTATTACGTCAAAAGCTCCTGCTGATAATTCAACGACCTTTGCTACGTCAGGATCTGGTTTCCCTATTGAATAGGTTCGTGCCATATTGGCGTGGTACCGGTTAAAAACGCCGCAGATATCAATGTTAACGATTTCTCCTTTCTTGATTTTCTTTCGACTTGCTAACGCATGTAAACAGGCACATTTAGGTCCAGATATAACAAGAACAGGTATTCCCGGGTTTTCGCCTCCTGCCTTTGCCATAGCATTAACGATTTCTCCGTAAACATCAAGCTCCGTCATTCCAGCCCTCATTATTTCCATTGCTGCTTTATGACCCACTTCAGCGATTTGCGCCGCTTTTTCTACATAAGCAATTTCTTGAGGAGACTTTATGGCACGGGCCTCCCTTACAATGTCTGTTCCGTCAATAACTCTACAGCCTTCTTTCTCTAATGCCGACTGGAACATTTCACTAACCGCCCGATTGGGTCGATAACTCCACATTTCAAGTCCGACGGTTCCGGGGAGCCATCCTTCTTTCTTCAGTTCTTGTACTATCCAAGAAAGCATTCCTGTAGTTTCAGCCGTTTCTCGATATATTCTGGTATCACTAGATATGCTCGTGTATCGGCATAGAACCTCCTCCTCTTCCGTGTCGAAGTGTATGAAGTTATCATGATCCACATGAACAGCAATTCCGCTGAGGGGTGGCCATATCTTAGGGCTTTGGGATTGATACCATTCTGCTTGGTATCCGCTTATGTAAAAGAGGCTTTCGGGAGCTGAAAGAAAGAGAAGATCGATTTTCTCTCGAGTCATGATTTCGCGGACTCGATTCAACCGTTTTTTATATTCATTTGCAGAGAATGGAATTTCTTTGGGTGGTGAAAGATGTTTAAGAATCATTTCTTTGGCGCTGTTTTTTGCTGATATCTTTTTTCCCTCCAAAACATGACTTTTTGTTCTTACTTTTTATGTGGGCTGTCTTTCGATATTTGGGCTCATTTTATATAAAATCATTGCTCATCACAAATGAAATGGGTGTACCTGAAAGGTTATCCGTGGACTCTTCTGTATTCATTAATAATTTCACATGAAGGTTTAGTGAATTACCGTAGAGCTTTTAGTTCTTTAACGCATTATTATGTTTGGTATGTCTAACAGAAAATATGCGTTTGATGTATGGTCAGAGTGCAGAGTTAGAGAAACAAAAACTCTCAATGAAACTGAAGAGTTGAAATCAAAGAAACTTGCCAAGACAATTGTTGCCCTTTTGTTAATTACAATAATTCTCGGGGTGCTGCTTTGGAATGCTCCATTTATTTTCTCGACTTTTCAGAAAATTATTGGATTACAACCGTCTTCAACCTATACTCATGAAGAGCTGGTAGAGTATGCCTTGTCTCTTATCAACTCTGATAGAACTCAGCATGGCGTACAAAACGTAAGCTTAAGTTCGGTAAATTCAGCGCAACAACACGCAGATAATATGCTTACGTATCAGTTCTTCAGCCATTGGGATATGAATGGCTACAAGCCATACATGAGGTACACTTTAGCTGGAGGAAAAGGCTCTGTGGCAGAGAACGTGGCATGGCAATTTAGTACTGGCACTTTTGATTTAAAAGAGGCAATAAGGAATTTGGAATGGCAAATGATGTACAACGATTCAAAGTGGGATTGGGGGCACCGCGAGAACATTCTAAATCCTTTTCATAACAAAGTCAGCATTGGCATAGCATATGACAAGCATAATCTATATCTCGTTCAAGATTTTGAGAACGATTACATTGAATGGTCCGCAATGAACGTTGCTGAGAACGGTGAAGTTACAATGAGCGGAACCTTCCAAAAAAGAGAGCTGTCAGCTGAATGGATTAGCATATTCTATGACTCAATGCCGTTAAATCTAACATCTGAACAATTGAAAACACCAGACTACAGTGGCAGCTATACGCAAGGCACTTTTGTTGGTATGGCTGTTCCACCAGGCTACAAGTCACCAGAAGGCATTACAATAACTGCGCAGAAATGGGATCAGATAGGTAGAACCTTTCAGATTAGATTTAACCTTTCTCCCGCCTTTAATTCGTATGATGAAGGCGTTTACACATTATATCTTCAACCAGACCCAGACGTTACAGAAGATTCGCTTACGAGCTATTCTTTCTGGTATGATGGCTAGAATGTGAGTGAATTGTAAAGTTATGGCGAAATCTAAAAAGGAACAAATCAGCAATAAGCCTTTCTTTATAAGGAAAAATAGATGCGTGTCACTCAAGCTTTTTCCGTTAAACCTAAATCCTATGTTTAGTCAAACTAAGCTGAAGCAAGAGGTTGTTGTGTTGAAGGCGGTAATCTTAACGGCGGGCTTAGGAACACGGCTTCTGCCCGCAACCAAAGAAACGCCCAAAGTGTTGCTTCCTATATTTGCATTGGGAAAAAATAAGAAGCTATGCGTAAAACCCGTGTTACAGCTGGTGTTCGAACAGCTATACGACGTGGGCTTCAGAGAATTCTGCTTCGTAGTGAGCAGTAGAGTTAGAAGAGCTGTAAAAAACCATTTCACACCCGACCGAGACTTCCTAAGATATCTTAAAGAAATCAACAAGCAAGAGCAAGCTGATGAGCTGAGGCAATTCTACAACAAAGTGAACAACTCCACCATAGTGTTTACGAACCAGCCGAAACCAAGAGGCACTGGAGACGCAGTTCGCAGAGTAAAAAACTTCACTGGCAACGATGTTTTTCTGCTCCATATGGGAGATGACCTAATCCTATCTAAAGACGAAAACAGCCACTTGAAAAGGTTGATGAAGGTTTTTAGGGAGCGAAACGCAGATGTCGCCTTCCTTGCTGCAAGGGTGAAAGACCCAACCATATATGGGGTTATAGCGGGCAAACAAGTATCAGCTGAATTACATGAAGTGAAAACTATTGTCTATCAACCTAAGATTCCACCCTCAAACATATCCGATGTTACAGCATACATGCTTAAACCCAACATTTATCCTGAAATCAAGAAAGTGAAGCCAATGGAAAAAAGTGGTGAAATATCACTGATTCCAGCCATACAATCCTTAATAGACAAAGGAGGCAAAGTCTACGCCGTGGAACTGCGCAGAGGAGAGAAAAGAATAGAC
>QMYO01000044.1 GCA_003662715.1 Candidatus Bathyarchaeota archaeon
CATAACAGACGGCTCCTCAATGGAAGGAGGTTTAGAAGCTGAAGCACTTGGACAGACGATTGGAGCTTTAGCGTATGCCTACAAAGAAATCCCATCTCCAATTTATTTGGCAAAGGCTAAATTGTATGCTGACTGGCTTTTACAGTTCCAAGACCCTACTGTGGGCAATGCCGTGCTATATGAATACAACAATGCAACACAAACCTTTGACGATAAGACAGGCACAACAATCAGCGGTTGGGTTCTTTGGGGCATGAGCGTTCTCTACGACATAACAAACAACGCAACCTACAAAACTTTCTTGGACAAGCTTATGGATTGTCTTGTAAATGATAATTGGCTTTGGAACAGCACTCAACAGACATGGGATGACTGGTACGACAAAGTTACAGGATGGACTTACGCAACGTCCAATGCTTGGGCTATGAAAACAGGTGCAGCAATAGCTGGTCTTTCGGCTTATTATCGTTATGTTGAACAGAACGCTACAGTGAAGTCGGTGATACAAACATTCTATGACAATCATTTTCCAGATGCATATAACGCCTATAGAATGGGTACAGACACGGAACAAACCATGTATAATGCATGGGGAATGTATGAGGCTTGGCAAGCCTTTAACAATGTTACATATCGAGATGAATTCATAGATATGGTTCCTAACTTTTATCACGCCTACAACCAAATTAACTCAAACGGCTCAATAAACAACTATCCATACCTCTGCGATACGAGTTCTTGGGATTATTTAGATGGTTGGGGAGGACAAGTTGGGCTTCCGTTACTAATGATAAGCTATGAAACGTCACCAACCACACTTAAGCAGAAAGCCTTTGAAAAATATGTTTTCGACTGGATTAACCTTGCAAAAGGAGAATGGGCTGTTGAATTCCGTGTCAATAACCCAGCCATAACAGACAAGTCATGGTCAACAGGCTCCCTATTCATACATTTAGGGCTACTCAAATACTTCAAACAATTCGTAACAGACCCATACGTGTTTTTAACCGATGCAGAAATAACAGCGACATCCTACTCTGCAGATGTTTTAACCTTCACGGTCTCCGCATCCTCTGAAACCACAAGCACAACCCAAGCTTATGTGGGTAGCAAAGGTAAACCATTATGGGTCTCAATTAACGGCACCCAGCAGGTTGAAGGAACCACATGGACATACAACGAAACCCTTAATGAAGTGACAATATGGTTGAATCACACCACCCCTACACTAGACGTAAAGCTAAGCTGGGCTGCACACTCATTAATCGTCGACGTGTTCCAAAACGATATTCCAATAAACGCCAACATATCCCTCTTCGATGCAAACATGACAGAAATCGAAACAATCCCAAACGCCACCTCCCACGAATGGCTCCTACCCGAAGCAACATACTACACCCAAGCATCCATCACATATAATGAACACCCATACTCCTCCAACCTATTCAAAGTAAACCTAAATAACTCCACAAGACTCGCCATAAACTTCCAATTCAGCAACCTCACAATCCATGTAACAGACATCCACAACCAACCATTAGAAAACGCTCTTATACTGCTCAAAAGAGAAACCGAAATCCGAGGAATCTTCAGCAACAAATCAGGAACCGTCACAATAGAAGCATACTACGGCAACTGGACCATACGAATAAGATGGATGAACGTCATGGTAGGAGAATCCACCATCGCCATAAATGACGCTAAAACAGAACTCACCATCAAATCAAACGTTGGCAACCTCACAATCAACGTCACAGACCCATACGGGCAACCCATCAAAACCAACGTAACCCTAACCAACACCACATACAGACTATCCATCTCCAAAACTCTCAACGGCACAACAACAACCACAACATTCACCCAAATCCCCCTAATCAACTACACACTAACAATCGAAAACGAATACGGAACACAAACATACACCATCGACACCACCCAAACAAAACAAATCAACATAAAAACCACAATACTAACAACAAAACAGGAAGAAAAAACAATCTACATACTAATCGGAACAATAATAGGCGCACTAATAACCGCAACAACAGCCTATATGCTCAACAAAAAACGAAGAAAAACAAAACCACTCTCCACTACACACCAAGCCCCACCGCCCTAAAACGAACACCTTCACCAAACCTCCTAGGGTCATAAATACGCCGACCATCAACCACATTAGGCTCTTTCATATACTTCACGAAATCTTCTACGCTCAAACTTCTAAACTCATCCCACTCAGTCACAACTATACAACCCTCCGCATCCGTTAAACATTCAGTCGCTGTTGATGCATAGGTTACTCTATCTCCAAAGATTTCCCTAGCCTTCTCCATAGAAAACGGATCATAAACGATTACACGTGCTCCTTCCTTCAAAAGCTTGTTAACAACCTTTATAGACACAGCTTCCCGCATATCATCAGTACCCGGCTTAAAAGCCAAACCCAAAATAGCTATCTGCTTCCCTTCTAAACTGCATACTAACTCTCGTAACAATTCAACAGCTCTATACGGCTGTACATTATTTACATCTTCAACAGCATTTAGCAACACAGAATCATAACCTAGAACCTTAGAAAAAGCAATAAGTGCTTTCACATCTTTAGGAAAACACGAGCCACCATAACCTAACCCCGCACGCAAGAATCGAGAATTAATTCTCTGATCAAGACCTATTCCCTTAGCCACCGTCGTGACATCCACACCAGGAATTCTTTCACAAATATTAGCAATTGTATTAATGAAACTGATTTTAGTAGCTAGAAAAGCATTATTAGCATACTTAACCACCTCCGCAGTTGAAGGATTAGTTCGAATGACAGGCGGCAAATCCTCCCTATAGAACCCAACACAAAGACTTTCAAACACATCACCCGATTTCTTATCCCACTCACCTATAATGATACGATCAGGATGCAAAGTATCAAAAAGCGCCGAACCCTCCCGCAAAAACTCAGGACTCATACACAAACCAAAATCAACACCACAACGCTTACCCGAATACTCCTCAATAATCGGCCTAACCATATTCACCGTAGTACCCGGCACCACGGTGCTCTTAACCACCACCAAATGATACCCTTCCTTCCTTCTCAAAGCCTCCCCAATCTCACGAGCAGACCTTCGAATATATTGCAAGTCAATGCTCCCATCCTGCTGACTCGGAGTACCCACAGCGATAAAGGTGATGTCCGTATCTAAAACAGCTTCTCCACAGTCCAACACACATTTGAGGTAGCCCTCCCTCACAACCTTCCGCAACAATTCTTCTAAGCCAGCTTCAAAGAAGGGCGCAACCCCCTTATTTATCAAAGCTACCTTTTCGCTGTCATGAGTCGATGTAATAACTTTATACCCCCTGCTTGCGAAACCCACAGCAGTCACCAAACCAACATAACCCGTTCCAACAATCGATATACATTCAGACGTCATAATTTAAACCACACTTCTTACACATTACCCTAATTAGCAAATAGGACTAAATAATATTATAATATAAATTAATGGCGAAACACACTATAGTCCTTAATGTGACCAAATAATAGTTAGGTAGTTTCAATGATCAAAAAGGTTGTCATCCCAGCGGCTGGACTCGGCACAAGGCTGTTGCCAATAACAAAGGAGCTTCCAAAAGAGATGCTTCCCGTGTTTTTCAAAAAGAAGAATGGCAAAATATGTTTGAAACCCATGTTGCAAGCAGTTTTCGAGCAACTATACACCGTGGGATTTAGAGAATTCTGCATCATAGTAGGCAGAGGAAAGAGAGCGATAGAAGACCACTTCACACCAGACTGGGACTTTATAGAATATCTTAAAGGTGGAAACAAAGCTTGGCTAGCAGATGAACTACAAGAGTTCTACAGTAAAATAGCCGACTCAACCATAGTCTTCATAAGTCAGCCTAAACCGAAAGGATTTGGAGACGCCGTATACAAGGGCAAACCATTCACTGAAAGCCAGCCTTTTCTTCTGCACGCTGGAGATGACTTCGTTTTCTCCAAAAATAACAGCCACTTAAAAAGGATGATGAAAACATTTGAACACTATGACGCTGACGTTACATTCCTAGTCGAAAAAGTTGAAGACCCTAGAAGGTACGGAGTTATAATAGGAGATGAAATAAAACCCCACGTGCTTAAAGTTAAAGAGATAATTGAAAAACCTAAAAAGCCCCCCTCTAACCTAGCTACAATTGCATTATACATTTTCAAACCAATAATCTATAAAGCCATCGAAGAAGTTAAACCAGATGAAAGCGGAGAAGTGCAACTTGCAGAAGCGCTTCAAGTGCTTATCGACTGGAAGTGTAGACTCTACGCTTTAGAACTAAGATCTGACGAGCAGCGAATAGATATCGGAACACCTGAAACCTATTTAGAGCTACTGAAGGCGTCATTAGCAAACGTCTAACTTTTTTCATGGAAAAGAGCTATTTTTTCACAAACATACTCTACTTCTGATTGAGTTAGTTGTGGATACATGGGTAGCGATAGCACTGTGGCAGCGCTTTCTTCTGTGTTTTTCAATGTCAAGTTTGAATCTACAATTTCTGAGACGGCTGGTTGTTTATGAATAGGAATCGGATAGTGTATACCTGTGGAAATGCCATGTTTCTTCAAGAATTCTTGAAGGGCATCACGTTTTTCAGTTCTAATCACATACATGTGATATACATGTTTCGCCCATCGCTCTTCAATTGGAGTAATCACCAAATCATTAAGAGATTCGTTATATGCATGCGCAATTTTTCGTCGGTTTTCATTCCAAGATGGCAGTTTCTCTAATTGTTTAAGTCCAATGGCTGCCTGAATCTCGTTGAATCTAAGGTTGTAACCTAATGTTTCATGCACATATTTTGCCCGTCTCCCATGATTTCTAAGCCTTCTTATTTTCTCTGCAACTTCTTCATCGTCTGTTGTTACAATGCCTCCATCACCACAGACAGTCATGTTTTTTGATGGATAAAAACTGAAGCATGCAACATGACCTATCCCGCCAACTTTCCTTCCCTTATACTTTGCACCATGCGCTTGACAAGCATCTTCAAGGACAAACAAATTATTTTTCTCTGCTATTTCTAATATTGAATCCATATCCGCTGGATGACCGTACAAATGAACTGGAATTATTGCCTTAGTTCGCTTGGACAATTTTTTCTCAACTTCATTGGGATCGAGCGTATATGTCCTCGGGGTAATATCGACAAATATGGGCTTGGCTCCTATGTGTAGAATTGGCGAGGCTGTAGCCATAAATGAAAAAGAGGGAGCTATTACCTCATCTCCTGGCTCTACGCCAAGAGCGAGTAAAGAAAGGAATATGGATGCAGTTCCAGAGCTGACACATACCGCATTTTTTACTCCGCAAAAATCGGCGAATTTTCTCTCAAACTGAGCAACCATTTCTCCTAGGATGTACCATCCGCTGTCTAGGGCTTCGCAAACAGCGTCTTTAATATCCTGACTCATGTAAACCTTTGACAGCGGAATCCTTAACTTTTCCTCCACAAGTATACATCTCCCTTCTTATAGAATCCTAATGGACAATCGAGTTCCTCTACTTTTTTTAGAAATTTTGCGGGGTTACCCGCTACAACACATCTGGGGGCTACGTCTTTAGTTACAACAGATCCTGCTCCAACAACAGCGTTTTCACCTACAACAACGCCCGGCATGACAACGCTTCCTGCTCCAACAACAGCGTTTTTCTTTATAATAGGTCCATGGCAACATTTTTCCCCATATACCGGAGCATATTTTTTGAAAGCTGGACATGGAGGATGCAAAACATTTGTCATAATTACCCCTGGACCTATCCAAACATTTTCCTCAATCACTGTATATTCTGGAATAAAACAATTGGAATGTATTCTTACATTATCCTTTATTTCACATTCACACTCAATGACCGACCCAGTTCCAATCGAAACGCCGTTACCTATCTTATTTCCCTCCCTTATCCTTGCATTGTCTCCTGTTTCGAAATTGTTACCAATAACATTTCCAGCGTAAATTATCGTTCTACATCTCAGTATTGGAAAATCGCCTATAATCAACTCTAGCTCACCCAATTTAAAGCCCCGAGGAGGTTTACCTAGAACTACAAAATCTTCTATTATTGGGTCTTTACCGATCTTAGTATTTTCATAAATTACAACATTTTTACTCGTTCTCAACAATCCTCACGCTTCTTCCCAGTCGAGCCGACTCTATCGCTTTCTCCGCGGTTTTGATTACGCTTAATGCACTTCGTCCATCCGCTAACGGTTTCCTACCAGTTTTAACGCATTCTATGAAGTCTAATAACTCAAGTTTGAGCGGTTCTTCAAATCGTATATCTATTTTGGTCGCTCCTTCGTTCACAGCTTTAAGTTGTTCATTATGGGTTTTAATGTAAATGTTATGAAGTTCAAGCGTTTGATTCAGAAGGTCAGAGGTTACGCTCTTTCTGCTTCCGACAACAGTTAAATCTCTATGTTTACCCGGGGGCAACCAGCTGCCTTCAATGATTCCCAAAATATCCCCGGGATACTTTAAGGCAAGAAAAGCTACGTCTTCGAAATCCTTTCTTTGCAAGAAGTAACCTACACAACATGTTACTTCTTCTGGCAACTTGTCAAGCAAATAGTTGTAGATGTCTATGTGATGCACGGTATAATTAAACACCGCTCCCACATCTAGTCTTGGGTCCTTTAATCCCATGAAATGTCCAAACATGTAGTAAACTTGCCCCAACTTCCCATCCTTGAGTAATTCTTTAATCTTACGTACCGCAGAGTTGTACCTAAAAATGTGTCCAACCATTAAAATCTTACTTTGTTCTTCAGCTATTTGAACGAGCTGTTTAGCTTGGACATAACTGGTGGTTAGAGGTTTTTCCACGAAGACGTGTTTCCCAGCTTCTAAGCATTTGTAACCAATTGGGAAATGGGTGTCTGTGGGAGTGATTATATCTATTGCATCAACATCGTCTGTGAGAAAGTCATTGAGGTCTGTAGAAGTCTCAACACCGTGACTTTTCCTGAGTTTTTCTAGAACAGCGCTATTCTTGTCAACAACCCCGTGCAGAGTACATAAGCCTTCCCTTTCCAATTCTTTAAGAATGCGCAAGTGATTTTTACCAAACCTTCCAACGCCTACAAGGACGATTTTTGGCTTCGTGGATTCCAACCTCCATGCTTTAACTGTCTGGAGTTGTAAAAAAGTTTACTGAGTACATTCTTACTAAAACATGCGAAAAGTTAGTGATTTTTGTAAAAAGCCTAAACGTTATCTGATGCAACAAAGAAACTAATTTGAAAAGTGTAGCAAAACAAAAAATATGAAATGCTTAAAGACATGGTAAGATGTAAAAACATGACAAAAGTGTGTTACATAAGTCCTCTTTCAATTCATAGCCACAGATGGATGGAGGCATTTTCCAATAAAGGCTATGACATATCATTAATTACTGACACTCGAGCTTGGGTAGCTCCTGAAACACTGCCTTTTCCTACCCATTCTCTTCCAACGCTACATAAAGGAAATGTTCTCTGGCGTTTTATACCAAATACCGCAAAAATAGCGACATTTCTGAAACGGATAGCTCCCGATTTTGTTCACCTTCATGTTCAGCATCACTACATGCCAGCAATCGTCTTGAGCGGTCTACCATTTATACTTTCTACCTGGGGAATCGAAGTGCTTCAACTACCTCACTCAAACATCTTCAGCAAAAGTTTAGCAAAAACAGCTGGCATCAAGGCACATGCCATTATAGTAGATGCAAAATGCCTTAAAGAAATATGGACTGGCCTAGGCATCCCAGAAACTAAAATTGAAATCATCCCTTTCGGAGTGGATGTGAATCTCTTTAATCCTATCATCGACGGACAATCAATTCGAGAAAAGCTCCAAATCAGCAAAAAGGATGTTGTAGTCATAAGCACTAGACCCTTCTACAATCATCATTATAACGTGAAATGCCTAATTGAAGCAATACCAACGATCATAAAAACGTGCGAAAACATCAAATTCATAATCAAGGGCTCAGGACCATTAGAAAAGTATTTGAAAAATCTGGCTAAAAAGCTGGGTGTTGCAGAATACGTTCATTTTTTCGGATTAGTTCCCTACAATAAAATGCCCTATTTTCTCGCTGCGGCAGATATCTATGTTTCCACATGCTTTATTGATTCTACTTCAGTTTCTTTACTCGAGGCAATGGCATGTAAACTTGCTCCAGTAGTTACGGACATTCCAGGAAACAGGGAATGGGTAAAAGATAGTGTAAACGGTTTGCTGTTTCCCCCACGAAATAAAGCAGTTTTGGCTGAAAAAATAATTTACCTCGCTGAAAACCAAAAATTGAGAGAAATCTTCGGTAGAAAGTGCGTTGACATAGTGAAAAAACGTGCAACATGGAAACATTGTGTCTTGAAAATGCAAGCCATATATGAAACGTTACTTAAAAAGTGAAGCACATAGCATTAAGAGAAAACTTAGATTTATCCAGGAGCGTTACTAAGAAGTATTCTTTGAGATTCTTTCTCATGCACGCATTTTTGACTTTCATTTTCTCAACAACTTTTTGCTCAGTCTTATTTCTCCGCAGTAAGCGCTCCTTGACCGTGCACTTTACGACATAACGCAAGCCATACAAGAGACGAAACCTAAAATAACCTTTTTCTCATGTTACTAGTACACTATAAGATAGTGATGTAACGATGAAAACAAGATTTAGCTTCGACAAAATAGAACAGCGGATAACTAGCGATGAAAAACTGTTTTTCACAATAATCTCTTACGTTGTCATTCTCACAATCTTCATAAATCTAAGCAGCTTTCAATCTCCAGCACTGGGTCTGCTAGCATCTGCAATTTACTTCCTGATAAACGGGATTTTTTTGGGGCACGCCTTTTTTGGGAAAGAAGCACTTTTCTTCAGGTTAATGTTTGGCCTTCTGCTTCTTATCATGCTTTTAGGACTTATTGGTTGGCTTGCTATAGTCATCTACAACCTTGATGTTACCTGGTTCACTTTAGTTCTCCTCGTCGTAGCGACACTTTCTTCAGGGATAAACAGAAGGATGAGAAACAAACATGGAACCTAGCAGGAAGGAACCCTCAAAACTTCTGCGCATTAGCGAAATATTATATCTTTTCCTAATTGCCCTATCATTCTATTTCCTCTTTCTATCTCACACGGGAGAAGCTCACACCGTATGGGAAGTTCTGCATCCTGCTTTTATACCCACACTTTTTATCACCACTTCCTTTTTAATCGCCATCCTGTTGACTTCTGAGAAAGTAGCCTACAAATTACTGTTCATAATAATTCACTCCATCCTTATCCATTCCCTTTTCTCCATAATCTTTCCCGGAGGCGACCTTAGCGGACAACAAATGGTTTTGGGCAGAATCAGGCTTTTTTATGACAACGTTGTTCTCCACGGCTGGCCTCCATATCCTACAG
>QMYO01000045.1 GCA_003662715.1 Candidatus Bathyarchaeota archaeon
AAATATTTCGTAAACAGAATCAAAGAGAAACTGGGCATCGACTATGCGTACGCCAACAAACTTGTGATTAAGGATGGTAAATTGACGGGTGAGGTGGAAGAGCCCATAATTGACAGCGAACGGAAAGGCGAACTGATTCGTGAGTTGGCTAAGAAAGAAAACCTGCTTTTAGAAGAAATCGTTGCGGTTGGAGACGGCGCCAACGACCGATTCATGCTTCAAAGTTCAGGTTTGGGAATAGCGCTTAACGCCAAAGACATCCTTAAAAAAGTGGCTAATGGCGTATTAACGAAGGAAAACCTAACAGGCTTCCTATACTGTCTAGGGACTCCGGAAAAGAAACTTAGAGAAGTCGTCTCTAAAAGCTCTAAGAAAGAGGCTGCTTAGCCCCCATGAACAGTGACATGAATAGTTCTCCCCTTTCTAAAAATCCGAAGCCGCCTTTTCTCGCTGACTCTTCATCAAAACGTTTCACATCATCCGCCTTGATGAGTGGAGAGCATATGGTAAATGGAACAGGGTCTCTTGTATGGGTTTTAACTTTTATCGGTGTGGCGTGGTCTGGCAAAACTGCGATTGTGCACTCTTGGTCTAAACCTTCCATTAGTCTTCCAATCAGTCGTTTATCTAAATCCTCTATTGTCCTAATCTTTTGTTCGTAGTCTCCGAAGTGACCAGCCTCGTCTGGAGCCTCCACATGAATCAAAACCATATCATAACTTTTCAGAGCATCAAGCGCATAGTCAGCTTTTCCTTCATAGTTTGTATCATAAAATCCTGTGGCGCCTGGAACATTTATGACTTTCATTCCAGCGTATATTCCTACACCCTTAACTACGTCAACAGCTGATATGACTGCGCCACTTATGCCATACCTTTCCTGCAATGTTGGCATGTTCAGCTTCTTGCCTTGACCCCAAGGCCAAATCATGTTTCCAGGTCTCTTGCCGCGGCTAACCCTGCTAACATTTACTGGGTGATTTTGTAGAATCTTTTTTGACCTCAAAATCATCTTGTTTAATATGGTAACGGTGAATTCCGCCTTTGATGTTTTGGCTTTCGGTAAAGTCTCAGATATTTTAACGCCAATAGCATCGTGGGGTGGTGTACACGAAACTTCATCTGAGTATGGTCCGTTCCTAAAAATCAATAGATGTCTGTAGCTGACGCCAGCGTAGAAATCGATTTCGTTCGGTTTTCCAAGTTCAGCTCCTACATGTTTTATTAGTTCGCTAGCCTCTTCGCTTGTTATGTGGTCAGCAGAATAGTCAACTAGAACATTATTTTCCTCTGTGATTAGGTTGCATCTGAAAGCTATGTCATTCTTGCCTAGTTGGATGCCTCTGCTGGCTGCTTCTAGTGGTCCTCTACCAGTATACCATTTTTTAGGATTGTATCCTAGAATAGAAAGGTTTGCAATGTCAGAGCCAGCTCCCATGTCTTCTGGAATCGTTTTTAATGTTCCGCTGCGTCCCTTAGCTGCAAGTTCGTCCATATGGGGTTTATCAGCAACCTGTAGAGGGGTTTTTCCGTTTAGGGCGTCAACTGGGTAGTCAGCCATTCCGTCGCCGATTATGAGTAGATACTTCATCTAAGTCACCGAGAAGCCTTTTTTCAATGGAAGTTAAAACATGGGAGGTTCTAGCATTGTCTTTTTGCATATTTAACTATTTCATCTATGCTTTGAAATCCATACTTAATTTGTTTAAAGCTTTGTCTCAGCGCCATCGTGTCTTCTCTCACCTTTTGTGGCGGTCTCTTTCCCTTTATCACATCCACCATTAAGTCGCATAAATGTTTGATGTCGCTCTCTTTAAACCCTCTTCTAGTCACGTCTTGGAACCCGATTCGGAGCCCTGAAGGGTTTTCCTTGTCCTTTTGATTATCATATGGCAGTAAGTTCTTGTTAACAATAATGTTTGCTTCTTCAAGGTTTTCAGCCACCTTTTTGCCGCCACCGTACTCTCGAACATCCACAGCAATTTGATGCGATTTTGTGAACCCATTTTTCTCTCCTAAAACCTTCACTCCATTTTCAAAAAGATATTCACCTGCAACTTTTGCGTTTTTGACTGTTTGTTTTGCATATTCTATACCGAACACTTTCATTTCCAGCGCAGTTAATCCCATGGCTGGTAGTCTTGCCAAGTGAGTGTTTGATGTGGTTAACGGAAAAATGGAGCGTTGAACACTTTTTATTCCCATCTCCATTCTTTTGCCTTCAAGATTTGCAAGGACCACTCCTCCTTGGGGTCCTGGAAACGTTTTGTGAGTTGAAGCAGTTATGAAGTCTGCTCCTTCTTTGAGGGGGTCTTGAAATTGTCCGCCAGCTATTAGTCCTAGGACGTGTGCGCCATCATAAACGGTGTAGGCGCCCACTTCCCTAGCAACCTCATGCAATTCCTTTACTGGGTGAGGAAACAGAAATAGACTTCCACCAAACGTTACTATACCCGGCTTCACCTTTCTTATCACTTCCGCCGACTTATCGGGGTCAATGTTCATTTCCTCTATATCGTAGACGTGGTTTATCGTTTCTAAGCCTATAACTTCTCCTGCGAGACCCGTGTAGTCGTGGGAAATGTGGGCTCCAGCGCTGAGGGGGGCAACAACCATTCTGTCTCTTTTTGTGGCTGTGGACAAGCCTTTGAATGTGGCTAGGTTTGCGTGTGTGCCAGAAACCAGTCTCACGTCAACCCAGTTGCAGTTGAATAAGTCTTTCATGAGGTCAGCTGTGCAGTTTTCAATTTTTGTGATGTATCTTTGTCCCTGATAATATCTTATTTTGACATGTCCTTCTAGGTCGTTGTTGCCTTCGGCGTATCTGGATTCTAGGTCTTGAGTTAGTCTTAGCATTTCCTTTACTGCTGGGGATTTTAGTCCTTCGCTGGCTATTAGGTTGATGCATTCGGTGTCTCTGTATTTTTCATGTTTTCTGCTGGCGTCAATCAGTCTCAGGGCTGTTTCGAATAGGTTTTGTTTCATTGAGCTTAATCCCAACCGTTGATTTGATGATTTAGAATCTGAAGAATGCTTTATCTTTTTCCCTCTAAACGTTTTGTCAAAACATTTTTACCTATATGCCCTAAGGAAAGTGCCAATTCTTAATCATCCTTTCGGGTGCGCCAGTCTTTTCTTTCCCATATCGAAGAAACGGCTTAGTTAAGTGTCTCTGAGACCTAGGAGACGTTATGTAAAGCTGTTCCTTCAAAAAACGCTTATCCTCCATCCTAATCTTCTCCAAGTTTCGGGAACGAAAACCACATTTCTTACATCGGAATCCTTTCCTCTCCCCCATAGACTTCATCCGTCTTCCACACTGAGGACACTTAGGGTTGTGAAAGACAATTTTTGGAGCCAACTTTAGAACCCGCATTTTTTCAAGATTGATAGTGATTGGATGCTTCGGTGACGCTGGACGAACACCTCCATAGACTTCAACATGGTCTCCTACAAGCAGTTTTACAACAGCCTTTCGAAGAGCTCCCGTAGGCTCATACGCTGCACAGTCTACTTGCCCGCTTTCATCCTTTATAGAGAAGATGACATGTCTCCTCGGAATGATGTGCGGCTTCGTGTTCACAATTCCCTGCACAATCACTGGATTGAAGGGCTGTATCTCCTGAATGGTGCTGATTTTCCTCAAATGTGCGTCTGTTCCATGATTTGTGCGGAAGATGACCCATCGCTCAATGTCTTCCTCAGAACGAACAGTATCGTGGGCTAGTTTAACGGCTTCTGCCTTCTCCCCTCTTATACCATATAGAATCGGGTCGGGTCCTCTAGGAGTGATGAGGACTCGTTTTTTCTCATGGTCAAAGTTGTTGAAGGTGTAAGGCGAAGTTTTCTCATCCATCTCCACAACAGATGAAGCTTGAATTCTTCTTGGTGTTCCACGATTTTGGAGGGTTCGATAAGCTATAACCTCATAGGTGTGGTCGCCTTCCAGGGTTTCGCCGATTGCAGCTAATCCTCCTATGATGCCTCTTCCTTTTTTGAAGCCCACCGCCTCTGCCTTAAACGTTTTAATGAGTTTAACTGCTTTTTCCTTTTTTACGATGCCTTGTATAGCCTGTTTAGCGAAGACTTTAAGCTCATCTGGTATCTGGTTATGGAAGAGGAAGACGGCGCCAGGGTCTGTGCCATCATAGTCAAGGTCAGAGTTTTTCTCAACCTCGTCAACCACCATTTCCATAATTTCTTCGATGAGGTCTTCATCACATTGTATTCTTAGGCATAAGGCACCGTTGCCACGGGTCTTCCAAGGAACGTTGGGGTTAAGTCGAATTAGGTTGGGGTAGTCGATGAAGGAAACGTCTAGTTTGCACAGTTTTTCCACTAGTAGCGCTGCTATGTAGGTTGTGCATCCCATTCTCGGCGAGTCGGTGTCGTCAAATCCGATGTGCATTGTAATCATGGGGTTTCCGCTCTTAACTATTATCAAAGAAACGTGTCATCATGAATAAGAACTTTAATCTATCGCTGTGTTTGAGTGAAGGTTTGGTTTGATAGAACTACTTATGACATAACTGTTGCTAGCAAACTCTGTGGGTCTCGAATAAAAAAGAGAGAATATGGAGTGGGTTATGTGCCCTCAACCACAATCATAGTTAAGGAGGACCGAACCTTGTTTAACCGCCGAATATGCCAAGTTACGATGTCTTTAAGCTTATCCATAGTATCCGCTTTAATCTTCGCCACTATGTCGTAAACGCCATAAACAATGTAGGCTTCTTCAACTCCTTCAACTTCCTGTAACCCTTTTAGAACATCCTCCTCTGAGCCAATCTCTGCATTAATTAGAACGAAAGCCACAGGCATTCAATCATCTCCTTTGGCTTTATCATTAGTTTGTTACCCTAAATAATTTTCTATACTCGATTTTCAGTCTCTTCTATTTCCGCTTGGGATAGATATGTGCTTCATCAAAATCATTAATCAGTTCAGCACCGCCTCGCTTAGGGCATAAGCCTCCTTAACTGTTTTTCCGATAATCTCGTTGTAAATTTGTTACCGTGTAACTTGGCGTGCTGTAGGGAAGTGTAGTTCTGTTGAGCATAAGTACGATAATATTTATTAAATATTACTATATAATATATATTGCGTGTCCGCGATGAATTACGTACTCAAAAATGAAAACGAGAAGTTTCAAGACCTAAAAACCGAATTGGAGAACAGAATAGCCTTTGTTGAGGCGGAACAAAGGGCTTTGGAAGAAGAGATTAAAGTCATTAGGCAAAAAATGGCGATTCAGGAGTTATTGAAATCGGTGAGGAGAAGGCGAGATGAGCTTGCGGGTCTTCCTATTCAAAGGGCGAAGCAGGAAGAATAGATGAGAAATCTAAATGTGCATGGTATGCAGAATCTGAAACTAACAAGACGCTAAAATACATAAATAACCTTAATGGTCAAAAGTATAAAGCGAGATGCATCTAGAATGTCAGCTTATTTAAAGAGAGGAATAGTTGTCTGGATACTCGCTTTCCTAACCTTCATAGCGGCTTTGAATGCTGTGAACGCAGTGATATTATGGGCTACTCAAGGCTTAAACTACACCTTCACACCGTTATATCCCTTCGACCTCCTAATCAGCGGCTTAGACGTAACAACCTATCTCTGGACATCCGTAGCATTAACCTTCATCTTCCTAGGCTTCACCAGCATCGCAGCGTTCCGTAAACCCCCTACAGACCCAGCGCTAATCAAAATGTTCGTTAAGCTGGACGGAAACTTGACAGCCAACAGAAAAGCTCTAGTGGACGGCTTAGAAGAAAACAAAGAAATGATTGGAAGTACACGAATGGACCTACTCGATAGGCTGGATGTAAACAAAAAAACTAGCGAGAACCTCTTTCAAACTGTTAACGCAAATCTTGATGGTACCAAAAAAGAGATACTTAGTAGACTTGGAAAGCAAAGGAAAGAAATACAAACACTCCGTGAAGAGCTGTTTCCTGCAATTGAAACCAGCCTTAACAATGTCAGAGAAGAAATGTTGAAAGCAGTAGGGAAACAAACAAAAGCGATACAAAAAGTGGAGCGGCTAAGCACACAAAGCGCTAAAGCCATAGAGACTCAAGGCACAGAACTAACCGAGCTGAAGACGAGAATTGAACGAATGGAAAGTGGACTTGTACCATTACAACCAAAACTAACAAGCCAAGATGAACCAGAAAAAGTGAAAGGAATAGGACCTCGATTGGGAAAAGAGCTAAGAGCCATGGGAATAACAAGCGTAGGCGAACTGCTCATCGCAGACCCAGAAGCCATTGCGGAAAACACTCGGGCGTCACCAGAAATGGCGAAGCACCTACAAGCAACTGCTCAGTTATTAATGGTTCCTGGAATAGATGAAAACGATGCAGAACTGCTTAAAGAAGCAGGAGTCAACAGCATAAAGGAACTAGCTGACCAAGACCCAATTCAGCTCAGCAGTAGAATAGCTGAAATTGCAAAAATCTATGTAGAACAAGGAAGAATCTCTGAAAACGAAAAACCAACCATAGAAGAAATTCTGTCCTGGATAAAGCAGGCAAAATAGTCTACACCCCGCTTTAGCATGGTTCATCGCGGCACGTATCCTAAAAATCCTTTCTTAATTCCCTATCAGAAACAAAAAGATGTGTAGCTGGAAATGATGATAACAAGCAGGGATATGCGCGCCCTAGAGTTAAACTCTGAGTATTTCGGAGTTTCAAGGCTGCAACTGATGGAAAATGCGGGGAAAAGCATCGCCAAAGAGATAGCTTCACGGTTTAAACCAGACAAGACAAGAATCGCTATTTTCTGCGGTCTGGGAGGAAACGGGGGAGACGGCTTCGTTGCAGCACGCCACCTCATTTCTTTAGGCTTTAAAGTGACAGTTATACTCGCTGGAAAACCCGCTAACATTCTGGATGAACCAGCTAAAAAGAACTGGCGCGCTCTACAATCGCTAAGGAATGTTATCGCGATACATGAGGTTTATGATTCATCATTAATCCCAGCAATCAAAGCTGACGTGGTGGTGGATGCACTGCTCGGCATACGATTAAAACGAGCCTTACGCCCACCAATCCTTCAGTTGGTGATGAAAGTCAATGAAACAAAAGCATTTCGCGTTTCAGTGGATGTGCCAACTGGAATTAACTCGGATTCCGGCGAGGTCCTAGGTGAAGCCGTTAAAGCTGACCTAACCGTTACATTTCACAAGACGAAGCCGGGACTACTTAAAGCTAAGAAATACGCTGGAGAATTAATCGTAAAAAACATAGGGTTGCCCTCCGAATTCGAAGAGTTTACTGGTCCAGGCGACGTTACGTTAGTCGTTAAGCCTCGTTCCGCCGAGGCGCATAAGGGCGATTTTGGCAAGCTCCTAGTAGTGGGCGGAAGCGAAGTGTTTTCAGGAGCTCCAGCCCTCGTTGCGCTAGCAGCCCTCCGCACTGGTGTGGACATTACTTATGTTGCGGCGCCGCATAAAACAGCCTACGCCATCTCATCCATGTCTCCTAACCTGATAACTGTAAAACTGAAGGGCGACCACCTTAACCCCCATAATGTGGCGGTTATTGAACGCTATTTAGAGATGTCAACCGCGGTTGTCATGGGTCCAGGGTTAGGATTACATAAGGAAACTAAGGATGCTGTGAAAGCGATTGTGGACGCTGTGGAGAAAGCGAAGATTCCTCTGCTTTTAGATGCGGATGGACTTAAAGCGTTCGCTGAGTTTAAACGAAAACTTACTTCACCACTTGTTTTGACGCCACACGCTGGGGAATATAAGATTTTAACGAGAAAAGAACCATCCAAGAAGTTAGAGAAGAGGAAAATTGAAGTGCAGACCGCCGCTAAAAAGCTTGGCGCCACCATATTGTTAAAGGGACATGTAGACGTGATTTCTGATGGAAAACGGGTTAAACTAAACTTTACGGGTAACCCAGCCATGACTGTTGGAGGAACTGGTGACACGCTAAGCGGGATTGTTGGCGCTTTTCTAGCGCAGGGAGCTGACCCGTTTGAAGCGGCGGTTGCGGGGGCATTCATTAATGGAGCTGCTGGAGACTTCGTTCAAGAGGAGAAGGGTTATCACATGGTTCCCACGGACATCCTCGACTGGATTCCGAAGGTTATGGATGACCCGATGTCTCATTTAAGGGTGCGAAAAAATGCATCCTGAATCCGTGAGGATTACGGTTTACCATGCTCGGCAGTGTGACCCAAAGAAATGCAGCACGCTGAAGCTTAAGCGTCACCAACTCGTCTGGGTGGTTCATCAAGTTAAGCAGCTGCCTCGCGGGTCAGTTGTTTTAAATCCTTTTTCTGAAAGAGCTTTTTCACCAGCGGACCGTGAGCGGTTGAAGAGGAAAGGGATTTCAGCTATAGATTGCAGCTGGATACATGCCGACGAAGTTTTTGAACTGTCTATGCGGGGAGCTTCACGTTGTTTGCCATATTTGATTGCTGCGAATCCAGTTAATTACGGTGTGCCGACTAAGTTGAGCACAGTGGAGGCTTTAGCTGCAGCCCTCTACATTGCTGGGTTTAGAGATGCAGCTGAACGGTTGCTTTCCCTTTTTAAATGGGGACTGCATTTTATCACGTTGAACAAGGATTTGCTGGATGCTTATGCTGGAGCAAAAGATAGTGGTGAAGTGGTGGAGTTGCAGAAGGCTTTCATGAGCAGAAGGGAAACAGTAAAATCTTAAGTGATGAATAAGAGGGAGAGGGGAGAGTTTAATGCCTATTGAAAAGGAAAAGTTTGAAGAAGGCAAAATTCACAGCAAATTAGAAGAGGAAGTAATTTCTTTTTTAAACGAACGCAGAGACAGAGCTTTCACATCCCAAGAAATCATGAGAGGAATGCAACTTCACACCAATTTTAGCACCCCCGAAATCGCCATGATGTCAACCTTTGCCATAGCCGACTTCACCGCACTCCTCTATAACCTAGTGAGTAAAGGGGAAATTAGAATGAAGATGATTAAGAATCGGATGTACTTTATGGCGGGCGGAGCCGCTAAATGCCCCAAATGCGGAATGAAGATTACTGAGCCGAAAAAGACTTGGAAAATGGCTGGTCGCCCAGATAAGAAAGGCAGAAGACTTCAACTTCATATAGGTCTTTTTGAATGCCCCAAACATGGCGTATTTAGAGCTGTTTTAGGTAAAGAAAAGATTTGATTAGTCTAAAAAACAACGTTTTTATTAACTCTTTCAGTTCACCATAAAATCGCCTTAAAGGAGAAAAAATACTTTGACAATTGAAGAAATCAAAAAAGTGGCAGTTATAGGTTCAGGAGCAATGGGACATGGAATTGCCCAAGTTCTCGCAATGGCTGGATGCGAAGTCGCAATGTTGGATATAAGTGATGAGCTTCTTCAGAAAGCCAAAGAAAAAATCAAATTGAGCTTAAACAAATTCGTAGAAAAGAAT